>JANPHE010000251.1:0-16482 GCA_031424295.1 Segetibacter sp.
AGTAGCAAACTCCTCCTAATGAATTATTTCCCAAGGCCTGAACTTCAAAGTCCAACCCTTCTTCGATAACTCATTGTGAGACTTGATCCTTTGCCTAAATTACTGGTGTAACCAACGTAAATTTTATCAAACGACTTAGAATGCAAAATATATACTACAAACATAAAGTAACTCAATTCTGAACATAAAAAAAGACCTCCATTGAGGCCTTATCTTTGTTGCGAAGGGAGGGTTCGAACCTCCGTCCGCCAGCCGGCGGATATGATCCCAATTATTATGCAACTAACCCAGAAATGTTCTCCTTATACATTCTCGACCCTGATATGATTTCAATTCCTTTTCTCTTTTCATAGCCTCCATTTTAGTAGCAAACTCCTCCTGATGAACTATTTCCCAAGGCCTGAACTTCAAAGTCCAACCCTTCTTCGATAACTCATTGTGAGACTTGATCCTTTGCTCTAAATTACTGGTGTAACAAACGTAAATTTTATCAAACGACTTAGAATGCAAAATATATACTACAAACATAAGTAACTCAATTCTGAACATAAAAAAAAGACCTCCATTGAGGCCTTATCTTTGTTGCGAAGGGAGGGTTCGAACCTCCGACCTTCGGGTTATGAGCCCGACGAGCTACCGCTGCTCTACTTCGCGATTTGGATTGCAAATGTATAGCAACAGGACTAATCAGCCAAACTTTATTTATTAATCTTCATTTGCCGTCTTATTTTTAATGCTAGCCCCGCCACTGAAATTCAACATTTTAGTCTCAGCCGGCCCTTTGTAAAACACCGTTGATCCTCCACTTGCATTAGCACTGATTTGTTTATTGACCGTTACCCGCACCCCGGATGCACCAGAAGTAGAAACTTTGCAGTTCTCAATGCTCAGTTCATACCCAATTAACCTGGAAGCACCACTTGCCTCTATATTTGCGTCTATAGCAGTTCCTGAAATTCTTGCTACAGATGCTCCACTAAGGTCAACATGTAGGTTTATGGCATTAATAATACCTTTCAATTCACTTGCGCCTGACACTTCAATACTCAAGGTGTTCACTTTTAATGCCCCCGTAATATTCAAATACGATGCTCCCGAAACTTCCAGTTTATTGAGGTCAACTATGGTAACGTAAGCCTTTAACTTTTTATTTGACCAATTAAATCCGTTCCAAACACCGCCATCAACAGATATCCTTAAAACGCCATTGATCACTTCAGTCTTTATTTTACTATTATACTTTTCTTCACCAGCACTTACAGCTACTCCAGATTCACTTCCTTGAGATAGATATAATGAAATAGAACCCGAAACTTCTATGCCGCTAAATGCTCCAACAGTCCTCATTTCAGCATTCTCATCATACACAACGTTTTGTGCCTTTACCCCTATAAAAAGCAAAAACAAAATTCCCATAATAATTAGCGACCTCATATATTTATTTTTTAAGTGAAACGAAGTACTTGAAAAAAAGTTACACCCCATTCAACTATTCCCCTTTACTTTTGTAAAATATTTCCCGGGGTGCTTCCAACTAAAAAGAAGGAGGCTGAGATTAAACCCGTATAACCTGATCAGGATAATGCCTGCGAAGGGAAGGTGACTTTTCGTATCCTCCTCTCCTCGTATCTCCTGTTTGACAACTTTTAGTAAAATGAGAAAAATTTCAGGAACAATACTTGCTTTCTTTTGCATGAGTATATGCATTGGACAACTTACTTTAAAAGGTAAAGTGGCAGCAGATGACAACCAACCCTTAGAATCAGCTTCCATCACTTTACTTTTAAATGGTTCAGTGCTTTCATCAGTTACTTGTGAATCAGACGGTTCGTTTATACTTCGGAACTTAAAAAAAGGTAAATATGAATTGGTTGCTTCACATATAGCCATGGTTAACAAGTCTGTTTTGATTGACGTTGCAGAAAGCATAACAGTAGTAGATATATTACTAATTAGAAACACGCTTTTTCTTGACCCCCTGGAAATAAAGTCTTTAAGAGCCTCTGATAAAACACCTTTTGCAAAAACAAACTTGTCAAAGGAAGATATAGCCATTAACAATACTGGTTTTGATCTGCCAATGCTTCTTAACCAAACGCCAAGTGCAGTTGTAAACTCAGACGCAGGCAATGGTATAGGCTATACCGGAATCAGGATCCGAGGAAGTGATGCTACTAGAATTAATGTAACCATCAATGGTATTCCTTATAATGATGCTGAAAGTCAAGGAACATTCTTTGTCAACCTACCCGATATTGCTTCATCCATCAATTCTATTCAAATACAACGAGGCGTGGGCAGCAGTAGCAATGGCGCAGGTGCTTTTGGCGCTACTATTAGTTTGAGCACAAACGAATTCAATGAAAAGGCCTATGCAGAGCTAAACAATAGTTATGGATCATTTAATTCGAGGAAGCATATAATAAAAGCAGGAAGCGGTTTACTTAACAACCATTTTTTAGTTGATATGCGCTTGAGCAGTATTAGCAGCGATGGATTTATTGACAGAGCGGCATCCGACCTTAAATCGTTGTACTTTTCAACAGCCTATATCAATCAAAAATCTAGTATTAGGTTTAACTTTTTCCGCGGGACAGAGAAAACTTACCAGGCATGGTACGGCATACCTGAAAATGAATTAATGACAAACAGAACCCTGAATATTGCAGGAACTGAAAAACCCGGATCGCCTTATGACAATGAAACAGATAACTATACTCAAGACCATTATCAACTATTTTTCAATCACAATTTGAACAACAATTTATCATTCAATACAGGAATATTTTGGGTGGCAGGAGGTGGTTATTATGAACAATACAAAGCTGAACAGGAATTAAAAAATTATGGACTAAATGCTCCAATTATCAATGGAAGTCTTATTGATTCAATTGATTTGATAAGACAGCTTTGGCTCCAGAATGATTATTACGGTCAAATATTCTCATTGCACTACAAAAAGGCAAAAGAACAGATTACACTTGGTGGTGGTTGGAACCGATACATTGGCAATCATTTTGGAAGGGTAATATGGGCAGAAACGAGTATTCCGAATAATTACGAATGGTACAGATTAAAAGCATTTAAAACAGACCTTAATTTATATATAAAGTGGCAACATCATTTAAATACCCAATTTGATATTTATTCCGATGTTCAATACCGTCGTGTTGCTTATGATATAAATGGTTTCAGAAACAATCCAACCCTACTTTCTAAAAATAAGTATGACTTCATAAATCCAAAAGCTGGAATCATTTACCACCAAAAAAACCTTCGGGCATTTGCCAGTTATGCAATTGGAAACAAAGAGCCAAACAGAGATGATTTTGAAGCTGGCTTCAAGCAACAACCAAAGGCAGAATCTTTACACGATTTTGAAGTAGGTTTTGAAAAAACTGGTTCCTTGATTTCATGGGGCGTCACAGGATACTACATGTTGTACAAAAATCAATTGATCTCAACAGGTCAAATAAATGATGTTGGTGCATATACCCGAGCCAATGTTCCTAATAGTTTTAGAATGGGTGCTGAATTGCAGGCTGCTGCCAACTTCGCTAGCTGGGTAAACATAATTGGTAACATTACTTTTAGTAAAAACAAGATAAAAAATTCAACTGAGTTCATAGATGATTACGATAACGGAGGTCAAGTAAAAATCAGTCACAGCAATAAAGACATTGCATTTTCCCCAGCTACTGTTGGTGGCATAACCATTAATTTCATACCTATCCAAAACGGGCAAATCAGCATGGTCAGTAAATATGTAAGCAGGCAATTTTTAGACAATACAATGAATAATTTGCGAAGCTTGAATCCTTATTATGTACAAGATGTACGAACAAGCTATACAATCAAAAACAAACTGTTTAAGGAGTTAAATATTTCAGCAACTGTTTGCAATTTACTTAATAACAAGTATGAGGCCAATGGCTATACTTTCAGCTATATATATGGGGGTAGTACAACTACAGAAAATTATTATATGCCGATGGCTGGCATCAATTATTCCATAGGGTTAAGTATAAAATTATAACAACCATTTTTCAGTTTATTTAATCTAAAGAGGCACTGTTTTTATTGGGATATCTATTGCTTGTACTTTTCTAACCAATCCACTACGCCTCCTGTTACGTTTACTGTATTCTTGAATCCAAGATGTTCAAGCATAAGGCAGGCCATTTGACTTCTATTACCACTTCTGCAGTAACAAATTACTTCTTCGTCTTTTAAGTCTTCTATATCTTCAATTACCATTTCCTGAATCATTCTTAGGCGAAAGTGCATTCCACCAATATGAAATTCTGCTCTTTCTGCATCTTCTCTCACATCCAGCAGATTCAGTTTTTCTCCAGCATCCAAACGTGCTTTTAATTGCTCAACGGAAATGTTTGTCATAAAATCTCTTTAGGTTATTATAGAGGAATTTCAGTTTCAGTACTATCTATAACTGCAGGTTTTATACTTAAATAAATATCAATATTCTGACCAGCTTTAATCTTGTTTATTCGTTTCTCATTGTTTGGACCTGGGCTATACTTTTCTGGATTCTGTCTGTAAATAAAAGCATTTGCGGTATCAACTACATCTGCATCTATAACAGATGTGTAAGTAAGGTTTAATTCCTTCAGCAAAGCTTCAACCGTGCTGTATCTTTTGTTGATTAAGGTGGGCACAGCAAGTTCTTCGTCACCAATACCATTGCCCAAGACAAAATCTATCGTGCTGCCCATAAAAATTTTCTCGCCTGATCTTACAGGCTCTCCTTTATACAACTGTTCAATTACTGCATTTTTTGCAATGTCAGGCCTATAGGAAGTATCTCCTAAATGGAGCCCAAGATTTTCAAGATACATTTGCGCATTCCTCAACGTAAAACCAACTAGGTTCGGCATCTCTACCATGGGTGGCAAAACGCGATTAACGGTTAAATAGATTGTTCGATTAACTTTCACAGTGGCATCGGCTTCGGGAGACTGCTTTATAACCGCTAGCCGTGGAATAGAATCAATGTAAATGCTGTCCTGAATTTGAACCTCGAAACCTTGAGCCTCCAGGATTTTTTTTGCTGCTTCTACATTCTTACCCAATACGGATGGCACTTTTTCATATTGGTCATGCTTTGTTAGAAAATCGAGAGACCCGAAAAATAATAAAACAACAACTGCCATTAAAAATAGCACAATCAGTATATTAAACCCCAATGATCTTTGCGTAAAAAATTTAAACACTACAATAATTTATTGCTGTTATAGAAAATCAATAATTGAAACACTCATCAATTAATGCTGTATAAAATTGTTTCAATGACCAACCCATTGCTTTTACTTGTTGAGGTACAATGCTTGCTTCGCTCTGCCCAGGTACTGTATTCACTTCCAGCATGTATGGCTTTTCATCTTTTTCGTTGTAAATAAAATCAATCCTAACGATGCCTCTGCAATCAAGCAATTCATATGCTTTCTTCGCGGTTGTTCGCACTTTTTCTGCAATGCTTTCATCAACCAAAGCAGGTGTAATTTCTTCACTCATCCCCGCTACATATTTTGCTTCGTAGTCAAAGAAATCTTTTTTAGAAATGATCTCAGTAATTGGCAAAGTTACTATCACCCCTTCGGTTTTAAAAACACCTATTGTAAACTCTCTTCCGCTTATAAACTCCTCAACCAATACCTGATCATCTTCAGCAAAAGCTTTGGTTAGCGCACTTTCCAATCCCGCAGTTTCCATTACCTTACTCATTCCTATGCTGCTACCTCCATTATTTGGTTTAACAAAAACTGGCAGGCTCAAGTGATCCGTTATGTGACTTATCTCAACTGGCGAATGTTTGAAAAGGTGAAGTGATTGGGCAACCGGAATGCCTGCAAATGAGGCAACCGCAACAGTATATCTTTTATTGAAAGTAAGTGCAGAAGTAGCTGCATTGCAACTGGTGTAAGGTATTTTGAGCATATCAAAATATCCTTGCAGTTTGCCATCTTCTCCCGGTGTACCATGTATGCCAATTAGGACAGCATCAAATGTTACTTTGTTACCATTAATTGTTACACTAAAATCATTCTTATCTACTCCAATTTTTGCTCCTCCTGCAATCTCATACCACCAACCAGAAGGATGAATGTCTATTTTATAAACATCAAATCGGTCTTGATCTATATTGTTCTCAATTGTAATGGCACTTTTATAACTAATAACGGCTTCGCCGCTATACCCACCTGTTACAAAAGCGATTTTCTTTTTTTGCATGCAATAATATTTGCTTTGCAAAGAAAGCGAAAAAAGTAAAAATGCCACAGATAATAACGAACAAAGCAATTAGTCGTTTTATTCCGACTGATGATGGCTATTCTCTGTAAATTCTTTATTCACTTCATCTTGTTCAAGCTTTTGAAAAGTACCAAAGGGTGTTTGAATAGCAGTTTTGTTAATGAAGTATATTATTCCACAACCAGAATCACCATTTTCAAAAGGAAAAAACTGACAATGAATTGTATCTTTTATAATTTTTATTGCAAAATCCTTCAACTTAGAATCGAAATAATATTCAGCTTCTTCATCCTTTCCCTTTTGTAAAGTAAAGGAGCTTCCAAAACCTTGCTTGCGTCAGTCTAAAAAATTATAAGAAACCAACATGTAATTGTCTCCCTTATTAATATTTCTCCAATAACCAAACAGCATATTAATATTAACTTTTGTATCCGATTTGGAAAGATGCAAAACTAGAGTAGTTTCTATATCGTTCAACAAATCACCATTTTTACAGCTAAGCAAAATATTTATAATTATAAATATGGACAAGGCCGTTTTCATCAAAAAAGGTGAAGGGATGCCCTTCACCAATAAGATTATTAATTATAAAGATACCTTTCAGTAAATTACAAGTGCATTTTTTCTTTTTTACCCATCAGCACTTCAACCGTTTCCACATACATTTCATCTGGAACGCAACAGTCAACAGGACATACTGCAGCACACTGTGGTTCTTCGTGAAAGCCTTGGCATTCTGTACACTTGTTAGGTGTAATATAGTAAACATCTACGGCTAAAGGAGCCATCTTTTGATCAGCTGTTACAACAGTGCCGTCTAATAAAGTAAATGAGCCTTTGACAGTGGTCCCGTCGTTCATTGCCCACTCTACTCCTCCTTCATAAATAGCGTTATTTGGACACTCAGGTTCACAAGCGCCGCAATTAATGCATTCTTCGGTTATTTTAATTGCCATGGTGTTAAATGGTTTTAATGGTTTTAATCAATGTATTTTCGCACAGCAAAAATAAGGTTGAGTAATGACTTTACAACAACGGATTGAATTATTGGTGCTGCTTGGCGAATATATAAAAAATAATGAACCAGAATGGCAAATTGTTAAGGAAAAAGCTAACAGGCTAAATCCTTGGTTTGTTCCTGAGTTTATTGAGATGGCCGCGGCTAATATTAGTGAGTGCTTTCTTAAGAAAGAAAGTCTGGAAAAGTGGACAGAAGCATATAAAGTTCCTGAAATAAATACGCAACCTGTAACTGTAGGCGTGGTAATGGCAGGAAACGTACCAATGGTAGGCTTTCATGATATGCTATGTATCTTTATTACCGGACACAAACAGTTGATTAAACTTTCTTCAAAAGATGATGTTTTAATCAAGCATCTGGTCGAAAAGATGGTTTTATGGAAACCTGAAACAAATGTCTTTATTGCATTTGCAGAAAATTTGAAAGATTGCGATGCATATATAGCCACAGGAAGTAATAATTCAAGCAGGTACTTTGAATATTACTTTGGCAAGTATCCTCATATTATTAGAAAAAACAGAACGAGTGTGGCGATTTTGGACGGAACGGAATCTAAAGATGAGCTAGAGTTACTGGCAGACGATATCCAAACCTATTTTGGCTTAGGTTGTAGAAATGTAACAAAGTTGCTTGTACCAAAAGAATACAACTTCGAACCTTTACTTATTGCATTAAACAAATACGACCATTATGACAATTTTCATAAATACAAAAACAATTATGATTATCACCTGGCGTTGTTAATGATGAGCAATAAATATTACATGACCAATGAGACCATTTTATTGACAGAGAAAGCGGAGATATTTACACCTGTGAGTCAGGTCAATTTTGAATACTATTCTGAAACATCCCCAATAACTGAATTAAAGGCAAACCCTTCTATTCAATGCGTAATTGGTCACGGAGGCTTACCATTTGGACAATCACAAAAACCTTCATTGAGTGATTATGCTGACGGTGTTGACACTATGTGGTTTGCCATCAGCTTGTAGCTTTCAATTGAGATAAATGACTTTGCGTCACAACAAGTAAAATTTGACATTTATTTTACTGACGGATTTTCCATCTACGAGAACCTTCGTCAATAATTTGTTAAATGGCTTATAGGTTTGAAAAGACATTCAACTCTTTTGTTTCTTTGCCTTATAAAGGCACAGAATTTGACTAACAAAATAAAAAAAATAGAAAGATGAAATTTAAACAAATGCTTTTAGTTGTGCTCCTCAGTTGCACCTCGGCACTGGTAAGTGTTTGGGGATATAACAAATGGCAGTCAGGCGAAACTGCTGGCATGCAGGAGACGGGAAAATTACCAGTGAATTATGCAGGTTTTTTTGATGGTCCAAAAGGGACCGGTGCAATTGATTTTACAGATGCAGCTACATCTTCCACACCGGCAGTTGTACACATAAAAACCAAAACAAATGCACGGCAAATAACCAACAATCTTCCAAGAGGAAGAAACCCTTTTTCAGATCTTTTCGGTGACGACTTTGGTGATTTCTTCGGTTCTCCAAGATCACAAGTTATTCCAGAGCAACGAGCAGGTGGTAGCGGCGTGTTAATTAGCGATGATGGTTATATTGTAACCAACAACCATGTTATTGATGGCGCAGACGACATAAATATTACATTGAACAATAAACGGTCATATAAAGCAACTTTAGTTGGTGCAGATCCCAGCAGTGACATCGCTGTTTTGAAAATTGAAGGCAAAAGCTTTCCTTATTTGGTATATGGCAATAGCGATGAAGTTAAGCTGGGTCAATGGGTTTTAGCTGTAGGTTATCCATTAACATTGGATGTAACTGTAACTGCCGGAATAATTAGTGCAAAATCAAGATCTATTGGAATTAATAGAAGAAATTCTGAAAGCCCGATTGAAAGTTTTTTGCAAACAGATGCAGCAGTTAATCCGGGAAACAGCGGTGGGGCCCTCATAAACACAGATGGACAATTGATCGGAATTAATTCTGCCATTGCGTCCCCAACAGGAAGCTATGCAGGATATTCATACGCAATACCGGTAAACATTGTAAAAAAGATAGTAAACGACCTGATGAAGTTTGGTACAGTGCAAAGGGCTTTCTTAGGCATACAATATTCTGTTGACGACCCTACTGATGAACAGAAGAAAGAATTTGGCATCAAAGACTCTGAAGGTGTTTTTGTAACAGACGTACCAAAAGATGGTGCTGCAGGGGTTGCAGGAATTAAGAAAGGGGACATTGTTACCAAAATAAATGGTGTAAAAGTAGTAACAGGACCAGAAATGGTTGAGCAGGTTACCAGGTATAAGCCCGGCGATAAGGTATCCATCACATATATTAGAGACGGAAAAGAGAATATAGCAAACCTGATATTGAAAAACAAAGCGGGAAATACCAACTTGGTAAAGTCTGAGACAATGCTTGATAAATTAGGCGGGGAACTAGCAAATGTTGATAAAAAAACTGCCAACACATACGATATTGCTGGAGGTGTGCTGGTGAAAAAACTTGGTACAGGCTATTTAAGCAAGACAAAAATGCAAGAAGGCTTTGTGATTACAAGTGTAAACGGAATTGTAGTTAAAACAGTTGCCGAACTTGGCTCGGCCCTGGATAAATTAAAAGGGAATACTGTTAAGGTTGAGGGAATATACCCCGGCTATGAGGGAAGCTATGGCTATCCTTTAAATCTGTCCAGCGAAGAATAACTATCAATACAATCATTTCAAAATGGCTGTCCTTAATTGGCGGCCATTTTGCATTAAAATGCTTTTTACTTACCCGATACAATTGCCAATGGTTCTTTATCTTTGTTTTTATTTATGAAGAAGTTCGAAGTTCCGGGAATGTATAGAAGCGCCTTAATAAGTGCTGTTAAAAACAAAAGAAAGCTGGCTGATAAACTTAAAAAAGATTTCACGCCTACGCTGTTAGATTTTGGCCCAATTCAAATCTACCTTGCCCGCCACTTCGGCTTTTGTTATGGTGTTGAGAATGCCATAGAAATTGCATTCAGGACTATTGATGAAAACCAGGGAAAGCGAATTTTTCTTTTGAGTGAAATGATCCACAACCCACAAGTCAATGAAGACCTTTTAAACAAAGGTGTAAGATTTTTACAGGACACCAAAGGCAATACCCTTGTCCCTTTTGAAGAATTGACTGCCGATGATATTGTACTCATACCCGCATTTGGAACTACTTTAGCAATTGAAAAAAAAATCAATGATATCGGTATAAAAACAGAAAGCTACAATACCACTTGTCCATTTGTAGAAAAAGTTTGGAACAGAAGTGAGCAAATTGCAGACAAAGGCTATAGCATAGTAGTACATGGAAAACCCAGCCACGAAGAAACCCGTGCAACATTTAGCCACAGCGCAGCCAATACCCCTACAATAGTTGTCAAAAACATGTCAGAAACTGTTGAATTGGCAAAATATATTACTGGACAAAAGGCTGCTGAACATTTTTACAAAGAATTTGAAGGGAGATTCTCCAACGGATTTGACATCGCTAAAGATCTTCAGCATATTGGTGTTGTTAATCAATCCACCATGCTGGCCAGTGATACACAGGCTATCAGTGATTATCTGAAAAGTGTAATGATAAATCAATTCCATTTAACTGCAGAAAATATCAGTACCCGATTTGCTGACACCAGAGATACGCTTTGTTATGCAACGAATGACAATCAATCTGCCGTATACGGATTACTGAAGACAGAAGCAGATTTGGCAATTGTAGTTGGAGGGTATAACAGCAGCAATACTTCTCATTTGGTAGAATTATGCGAAGAAAAACTTTCTACTTACTATATCAACTCAGCAGACAAAATCATTTCTGAAAGGGAAATTATCCACCACAATTTTCATACAAAAGAAGATATTCATTCGCACAATTTCTTACCTCAAAAAGAACCGATAAGGATATTACTCACAAGTGGGGCAAGTTGTCCTGATGCATTGGTTGAAGGGGTTATTAGAAAGTTGATATCTTTCTATGATGTTCAGGTAAATATTGAAGAATTAGAAGAAAAATTTAATTAGGCCGGATTAGCAATCATTTCAATTCTTTCCTTCACAAGTTTCAACGCAATTTTCAATTGTTCTTTGGCAGTTAGATTTGAATTATCAAGTTCGACTGCATCTTTTGCTTTCCTTAATGGGCTGAATTCCCTGTTGCTATCTATGTAATCACGCATTTCAAGATTGTGCTTCACCTCATCAATCGTAATATTTGGATTTTTTCTCACCATTTCTTTGAATCTTCTTTCAACCCTGACAGCTGGATCCGCTGTCAAAAATATTTTCAACTCGGCCTTAGGGAAAACGGTAGTTCCTATATCTCTGCCATCCATTACGATGCCCTTGGCCTTCCCCATTTTTTTTTGTTGTGCTACTGCAAATTCTCTCACAGCCTTTACTGCCGCTACTTCACTCACATTTTCAGCCACAATCATATCCCTGATCAACCATTCTACATTTTCATCATTTAGCCACATTTCCTGCGTATCTGCTTCAGGGTTATAGACAAATTCAAGCGTAATATTCTCTAATGCTGCTATTACATGACTTTCATTATTCCAATCTATGTGGTTTCTTAAAAAATACAAAGTTATTGCCCTGTACATGGCACCACTATCAATAAATACGTAGTTCAATTCTGCTGCCAATCCCTTTGCTAGTGTACTCTTTCCACAAGAAGAGAAACCATCTAGCGTTACGATAATCTTTTTCATAACAACTGCCATTTGCTAATACAAAAGTGATACAATTTCATGAGAAATTATAGCGAAATGCAATAAACATTTATGAGCCAAACTGGCACAAAAAAAGCCAGTCAACAAATGTTAACCGGCTTTTTTTTATTCAAAGAATGACCTTATGCTTTGCTTTCTTCTATCTCCTCTTTTTTCTCTTTCAAACTGAAGACTATTTTTTCGTTTTCCTTATCTAAATCAGCAATCATTGTATCACCTTGTTTCACATTCATATTTAAAATTTCCTCTGCCAATTGGTCTTCAAGATATTTCTGAATTGCACGATGTAAAGGCCTTGCTCCGAACTGAACATCGTACCCTTTTTCTGCAATAAAATCTTTTGCCTCCGCTGTCAGTTCAAGACTAAACCCAAGAACGGCGAGACGCTTCATTACATTTTTCAACAAGATATCAATAATCTCAAAAATATTCTCTTTTGTAAGTGAATTGAAAATGACCACATCATCTATCCTATTCAAAAATTCAGGAGAGAAAGTTCTTTTCAGCGCCTTTTCAATTACTGCCTTATTATTCTCATCTGCATTTTGTACTCTGTTTGCAGTTGCAAATCCAACTCCGTCGCCAAACTCTTTCAATTGGCGGGCCCCAATGTTAGAAGTCATGATGATTAAGGTATTTTTAAAATCAATTTTTCTACCCAAACCATCTGTTAACTGACCATCATCTAATACCTGCAACAAGATGTTGTAAATATCTGGATGAGCCTTTTCTATTTCGTCAAGCAATACGACACTATAAGGCTTTCGACGAACCTTTTCTGTTAATTGACCCCCTTCTTCATATCCAACATATCCAGGAGGTGCACCCACTAAGCGACTTACAGTAAATTTCTCCATGTATTCACTCATATCTATTCTAATAAGTGCATCTTCACTATCGAACATGTATCGAGCCAGCGCCCTTGCTAACTCAGTTTTTCCAACCCCAGTAGGCCCAAGGAAAATGAATGTACCTATTGGCTTCTTAGGGTCTTTTAGTCCAACTCTGTTGCGTTGAATAGCTTTAGTGACCTTTGCAATTGCATCGAGCTGTCCCACTACCATTTCCTTCATATCATCACCCATACGCCGAAGTTTAATCGTCTCCGCTTCTACCATCCGCTTTACAGGTATACCTGTCATCATACTTACTACTTCTGCGATGGCTTCTTCATCTATTGGATATCGCTTGTTCTTGCTTTCCTCTTCCCATTCATTCTTCGCTTTTTCCAATGCTTCACCCAGCCTTTTTTCTGTATCTCTTAGCGCAGCGGCTTCTTCAAAACGCTGGCTTTTTACAACCTTATTCTTCTCAAGTTTAATATCTTCAATCTTCTTTTCAAGCTCCAGAATTTCAGGAGGCACATTTATGTTCTTTAAGTGAACACGAGCCCCAACTTCGTCTAATACATCTATTGCTTTATCAGGCAATAGACGATCGGTCATATATCTGTCGCTGAGTTTTACGCAAGCATCAATAGCTTCTTCAGAATAAGAAACGCTATGAAAATCTTCATACTTGCTTTGAATATTGGTAAGTATCTGGATCGTTTCTTCTACTGTTGGCGGCTCTATTATCACTTTCTGAAAACGCCTATCTAATGCACCATCTTTCTCTATATACATTCTGTATTCATCCAAAGTAGAAGCGCCAATGCATTGCAATTCGCCTCTCGCTAATGCAGGTTTAAAAATATTGGAAGCATCCAACGAACCACTTGCACCACCCGCACCAACTATTGTGTGAATTTCATCAATGAACAATATCACATCTCTGTTTTTCTCCAGTTCATTCATGATGGCCTTCATTCTTTCTTCAAATTGCCCTCTATATTTAGTACCTGCAACCAGCGCTGCTAAGTCAAGGCTAATCACTCTTTTATCAAATAAAACACGACTAACTTTCCTTTGTACTATTCTTAAAGCCAATCCTTCCACTATGGCCGTTTTACCCACACCGGGTTCTCCAATTAGTATAGGATTATTCTTTTTGCGACGACTAAGAATTTGGCTAACCCTTTCAATTTCCTTTTCACGTCCTACTATCGGATCTAAAGAGCCACTTTCTGCGAGTTTTGTTATATCTCTACCGAAATTATCTAAAACTGGCGTTTTGCTCTTAGGATTTGTTTGCTGCTTTGCACGCTGCTGACCTGAGAAACCTTTACGCTCTTCATCGAAATCATCGTCATTGTCTTCAGTGTATTCACTTCTTGGATCATTGCTTCTTACCATACCTAGTTCATTTCTGAAAATATCGTAATCAACATCGAATTGATTAAGAATTTGAGTGGCGATATTTTCTTTGTTTTTAAGAATTGAGAGCATAAGATGCTCTGTTTCAACTAATGGGCTTTTTAAAGCTTTCGCTTCCAAAACAGTCACCCGAATTACCTTTTCGGCTTGCTTTGTTAACGGTAAACTGTTAATGTTTGCAATATTTTTCCCTGTTTTATCTTTTACTGCCAATTCTACTTCCTTTCTAAGTTCATAGAGGTCCACATTCAGGGTTTTTAAAATGCGAATAGCTGTGTTCTCCCCTTCCCTGATTAATCCAAGGAGGAGGTGTTCGGTCCCAATAAAATCATTGCCTAGCCTTAGCGCTTCTTCCCTGCTAAATGATATAATCTCTTTTACCTGGGCTGAAAAATTATTATCCATAATGCTTTTATTTGTGTCGGTACAATAATAACGAATATTTTTGTTGCCTAATTATGTATGGTTATTCACAACTGTTAATCAAACTCAAAAGATGAAGGTCAAAATTGATACCAAAGAGAAATTTCATGTTATTACAGTAATGGAATCTACCCTTACTGACAATATAGCAGCAGAAATTTCTGAAATAGCTCAAAAGTTTTTAACCGAACAGATTAAGAATGTTGTACTTAGCCTTACTAATACAGACACGATCGATAGCGAAGAAGCTGCCCGAAGCCTTGTGTTATTGCAACACCTATTCTATGATAACAATGCTTCATTTGTTATTTGCAATATCCAACCGAACTCAGAAGAAATGCTTGAAAAATTAGAATTATTAGAAGTCATGAATGTTACACCTTCAGAAAGTGAAGCCTGGGATATTGTACAAATGGAAGAAATAGAAAGAGAATTGCTGGACGACGAAGAAGGGTAATTGGCGAATGACATCAGGTTTTATAACCACTATGTTCATTAAAATTAAATTACTTTTTGCTATAAAATAAAATATTGAAAAGACATCACTTGAAATTACATTCTATTCCAAATCGTTTTCTTTGTTTTCTTTTCAATCACTCAACTTCATAATCTTGCAACTATCATCTTTTCTATTATCTTTATCAAATTCATTGTAATACCAAGAATAAATGTTTGGAGTAACCATATTAGGAAATAATTCTGCATTACCTGCTTATGATAGGCATCCCACTGCTCAGGTAGTTACAATTGATCAATTCCAATTTCTAATTGATTGTGGAGAAGGAACACAGATGCAACTTGCACGATATAAGATTCGCCGAAGCAGAATTAATCACATTTTTATTTCACATTTACATGGCGATCATTATTTTGGGCTTCCAGGATTGATAACTAGCATGGCTTTATTGGGTAGGGAGTCAGATCTTCACCTTTATGCCCCTGCTCCACTAAAAGAAATTATAGAATTATTACTTAAAGCGGCTAATACACAGTTTAATTATACCCTACATTTTCATCCTCTGGGAGAAGAAGGCATATTAGTAGATGAAGAAAGATATTCAATTGAGACATTCAAAGTATTTCACAGGATCGACTGTTGGGGATTTATTTTCAGAGAAAAAAGGAAACCAAGAAAAATAAACAAGGAGGCAATTAGCAAGATTCAACTAAATCCAGAGGATTTTGAGCATTTGAAATCAGGGAACAGCATAACCACGAGTAGTGGCGAGGTAGTTCAAAATGAAGCTGTGACCGTAGCAAATTCGCCAGCTGCCAGCTACGCTTTTTGTGCTGACACATTATATAATCCTAATATAGCTGAAAAGGTAAAAGGTGTTTCATTGCTATATCATGAAGCTACCTATTTAAAAGAATTGGAAGACCGTGCATTGAACAGGTTCCATTCTACAACGGTTCAAGCTGCTGCTATAGCCATTTTGGCCAACGCTAATAAATTATTGATAGGTCATTTCAGTAGTAAATATGAACAACTAGATCAATTTTTAGAGGAAGCCAGAGAAGTATTTCCTACTACAGATCTTGCAATAGAGGGTGTAACTTTTAGGGTTTTGAATAGTTAAGCAATAATCCTAATCTTAACTAACCTCTTTTCTCTACTAAATAAATACATAATTTTGGATTTAATGCTCCTATAAGCAGCAATTTTTTTTGAATGTATATTAGTATTATATTATAACGCGTTTCCCAAACATTTTTATTAAAACTTATTAAGAATCTTGCATCGCTTTTAAAATTTAA
>JANPHE010000252.1:0-28725 GCA_031424295.1 Segetibacter sp.
TGTAAAACAAAAATTTTGGCTGAATATCATCAGTTGGAATATTTGCTATCTTTCCAAAAACCATCAAAAAAATAATTGTTGTAAAAATTGGTTGAACAAAATGCCACACAGGTCCAAGAATAGTTTGCTTAAATTGGGCAACAAAATCTCTTTTGACAAATAGGACAAGAAGGTCTCTGTAATGCCAAATTTCGCTGATATTGATATCAAAAAGTCCAGCCTTTGGCAAAAGAACCATATCCCAATGTTCATTATTTTCTAAATGGCGAGATACGTCAGTATTTTCGGATTTCACAGTATTTTTTCTTAGTTAGTTCTAGCTTATTAAGCTCTTATTTTTATCAATTCATTCAAACGCATCTTGTAGGAAGCGAAACCAAAATGAGCTAATACGAGTTCTTTATTTGGAATATAATGCGCTTTATTATTCAAAACCTCCTTCAATCCTGAAGTGATTTCTATTTGACTATCAGGGTCTACCAATAGTCCAAACTTACCATTTGCTAGAGCATCAACTGAACCGTCCTTATTTCCAGCTATTACTGGCAATCCAAACAATAAAGCTTCAATAAAAATAATTCCAAATCCTTCCTTTTTACTTGGCATTACATAGATGTCAGCTATAGAAAAATAAGCTGTTAGTTCCTCTTCTGGAATAAAGCCGGAAAATTTTACTACAGATTGCAAATCCGATTCTCCTATTAAATTGTCCAACCACTTTTTCTCTGCAAGGTCATATTTTCCTCCTATGATATATTTAAGGTTAGGAAATAAAGGAATCAATTGTTGTATTGCCTTTAGAACCTTATCGTAACCTTTATTTCTGTCATGAGCAGAAAGCCTACTTAATGTAAGTAATATAATATCACTCTCTTTAAAACCAAAATTCTCTCTGATTTGATTGTTCTTTTTGACATTTGATATTGTATTTAAAAAAGGGTCAAGACAATTATTAATTACTATCAATTTTTCAGTAGGTATATCGTGCAATTCTATAATCTTATTCTTTGTGAAATCGCTAACACAAATGATCTTATCCACCTTTCTTAGAAAAAAACGCCTCCAAAAATTTAGTGGTCGCCAGATTTCAATTCCATGAGCATAAATGTAAAACTGAACTTTTGGTGCAAACAATTTTATTACTATGCCAACTACAAGTAGATTTACATGGCTTAATATAATTACATTACTTCTTAATCCATAATAAATACTATTTAAAAAAAAAGAAATCTTTTTCTTATTAAAAGCTCTAAAAATAGAAATAGGAAAGTACTTTCCTTCAACATCTTTCTCTAAATCATGCATTGAAAAAATATTCAAAAAGCTATCATTCTCGACAGATATTTCAAAAAGCGCTTTTCCTATAATTCGCGATAACTTCTCTATTCCTCCTGTTAACGAAAAAACATTAAGGGTTAAAAATAAAGTTTTCTGACTTTTCATAACTGTTCTAAAAACTCCAATAAAAGAAGCTACGGCCTCCTCTTAAATAACCTATTAAAAATGCTTTTACTTTTCTTTTCCTTTTCTAAATAACCATAAGGAACACTATAATTAAATTTACTTCCATATCCGTAACCGTAACCGTATCCATATCCATATCCATATCCATATCCATATCCATAATAACTATTATAGCCTTCCATTTTTACATCATTAACTAACAGGCTAATATTTGTAAATATTTTACTCATGTATAACTCATCTATAAAAACCATTTGCTTTTTTGGTGTATATCTCTGCCTTACAACGTAAACAATACTGTCAGCAAATCTACTCAATACCTTTGCATCGCTTACCAAACCTAATGGAGCTGAGTCTATGATTATTATATCAAATTGTGTCTTTAAATATTCAAAAAGTTTATCAATTTTTTCATCCAGCAATAGTTCTGAAGGATTTGGGGGAATTGGACCAGCTGGAACTATGTACAAATTACTTGTCGTGTTCACAATTACTGGAAGTTCTTCTTTGGTTGCATCACCAATGATATAATTACTAATTCCTTTTTTATCTAATAGACCTAATGCCTTAGATATTTTTGGTTTCCTCAAATCAAGTTCAAGTATAACGGTTTTCTTATTCGCAACAGCCCAAACAGCACCTAGATTCATAGATGTAAATGTTTTTCCTTCGCCAGCCATTGAAGAAGTAACAAGAACTACTGGACTAGACTTATTAGCAATGAAAAACTGGAGATTTGTTCTGGCTATTCTAAATTGTTCAGCAATTATACTTCTGTCCTTTTCTCCGATAACAACTTCCCTATCAGCCATTTTATGATGTGAAATTTCACCAATAATAGGCATGGATGTAGCCCTGTTGACATCAGACCTTTCAATTATTTTATCATTCAATAAGTCTCTCAAATAAATAAAGCCTATTGGAATTAATATACCGATAATAATTGCCATACGAAATGTACCACTTCGATCCGGACTAATTGGCAGCCAATACACTATCGCTGGATCAACAGAATAAGAACTAGAAGTATTAGCAGCCATATTTATTGCGGACTCTTCTCGTTTTTGAAGCAAAAACAAATATAATTTTTCTTTTATTCCTTGTTGTCTAGCTATTTCTAATAATGCTCTTTCTTTTTCAGGAACGGACCTCACCTCACTTTTCAATGCATTTAAGTCTGCTGATAATCTAATCCTACTAGGCTCAATTGATTTTTTATTTATTCTAATATTTTCTAAAATGCTTTGTCTTACTTTTTCAATTTTATTTTCAACATTTTTTACAATTGGATTGGCCGCTGGCATTGCTTTTATTTTCTCATCCCTTTCAAGCTGCAAATGATTATAATTCGATATTAATTCTGATAAAGTTGGATCATCTATTCCTAACGATGATGGTGCTATTATGTATTTCTTTGAAGGATTGTTAATGTATTCATTCTGAAATTCCAAAAGCCCTAACTTAAGTCCTTGCCCCTTAAGTTGAGCTTCTATCTCAACCAATTGAACATATTTGGAATTACCCTGCTGCCTGATATCTAATATTTCCTTTGATTGCCTATAATCTTGCAATTTTTGTTCAACTTTCCCAAGTTCCGATGTAAGATAAATCAACCTATTATCAATAAATTTTATTGTATTATCAATTACCCTATTCTTATTTTCAACTGTTGAAACATTATACGATTTTACCAATTGATTCAAAATGTCTATGCCCTTCTGAGGTATTTCTGTTGTAATACTAATTTTAAGTATACTCGTTTGATTGTTCAATTGCCGAATATATAATCCACTTGCCAAATTTGATGCTGTTTGAAATGAGGATTGGCGTTGAATAATATAACTATACTCTCTATTTATAACACTTGGATTTTCAATGGTTATTTTAAAATCTCCAAACCAACCATGAATCAACTCACCTGGTTTAAACCATATATTCGGGAAACCATCAATTTGAAAATTTTTCTTTTCATTAAACTTTAAAACAAGATAAAAGCTAGAATTGCTGTCCTTTAAAGCAATATTCTCAATGCTAATTACTCTATTATTGTAAGTTTCAGTTTTCTTTAAATTTCCTTCAACCAAATACTGTGTATTGAGATTCAAATCTTTAACAACCTTTTCCATTAAGGTTGCAGATTTCAAAATCTCAATTTCATTTGCAAGATTAATCTTGGATTTAAACATTACAATATCATCTAAAGCATCACCCCCTCCGCCTCCTCCGGCACCACCTTTCGAAGTTTTATCATCCTTAATGATTAAACTAATAGAAGAACTATAATAAGGAATTTGGTATCTCAGATATATATATGCTACGGTGATGCTAATTCCCAATGTTAAAATAAACAGTGGCAAATATATTATATATTTAAATATAATTTCTTTCGGACTAAGCTTATACTTACTCCCTTTAGATGCACCACCAAGACTAATATCCTCTGACATCAAAACTTATTTTGAAATGTTTAAAACAATAAAAAACAGCGTGCTAACCAGGGAAATTACTGTAGTAATAATGGAAAGGCTTTTTAAGAAAGCTTGTGAACTTTCAACTTTATCAACCAATGGCTCAACATAAACAATATCATTTTGGGCTAGGTTATAATACGGAGAATTGAAAACTTTCCTGGATAAAATATCGACGAATCCAAATTCTCTAACTCCATTTCTCTCCCTAATAACCATAATTTTTGCTCTGTTTGAATACTGTTTGAGATCACCTGCAAGACCAATAGCCTCCACAATATTAAGTTTGCCTTCAGGAACTAGAATTGTACCAGGTCTTCCAATTTCACCTAAAACTGTTACCTTAAAGTTTATAAATTGTACTGTAACAATTGGATCTGTAATATATTTATCTAGTTCTTTTGTTAAAATGCTCTGAAGTTGAACCCGAGTTAACCCTACAACCTCTTTTTCGCCCAATTGTGGTATTTTTATTTTACCATCCTTTTCCACTAAATAGCCTCCTAATCCAGACGAAGGAGAACTATTCAAATTGTACGGTGTTACAGATTCTAGATTTAAAGCAGAAACTAAGATACTAAGCCTGTCACCAACTTGTATTATTGGCTCCTCATTTTGAACTAGAGAAACCAATAAACTGTCCTTATTTTGAAAATAAACGACGCCGGCCAGTTTACTTTGGTTTTTACACCCATTAAGTACAAATACAACAATAACAAATGAAACCAAATAAAATAATTTCCTAAATGACCTCCTCATTATAATTATTTAAATATTAATTACAGCTTCGCCACCTCACCCACATAAGGTTAGAAAAAATAAGGCAATTAAAGCTTTGGTTTATTAAAGAGTAAAACCTTCTAAATAAAGAAATTATCTTACTAAATTTATTTCCTTACTTGTAAATCTCCGAAATAGATAACCCATCACTACTAGACGCAAATATAATTGTATAGCAACAATTATTATGCTGAACCTTCTGTATATATTCTATTCGAATTCAATGATGTTATACAAAAAAAGCAAAGAGCCAAATATTAAATATCTATTTCAATTGAATGAATACAATTCAGAATTTATGATGCCAATTAGGGTAATTATATATGAGCAATTAAATTATTCAAAAGGTGAAACCTAATGTATTTATTGCTACCCTTAATTTCAAAGCCCCGCTCTAAATAGAACAGGGCTTTAAAATTATATTATCAACCAGAAATTTTAATCTTCAACTTTCAATTTACCTTTTTGCTTAGCCATCACCTCTTCTGCTACACTATTAGGTGCAGGGTTATAATGACTAAATTCCATTGTAGACGTTGCACGACCAGATGACAATGAACGAAGTTGGGTAACATATCCAAACATTTCGCTAAGGGGTACTTTAGCTTTGATTACCTGAAGTCCAGCTCGGCTGTCCATACCTTCTAGCATTCCACGACGACGATTGAGATCTCCTGTCACATCACCCATGTATTGATCTGGAGTTGTGACCTCAACTTTCATTATTGGCTCAAGAAGTACGGGCTTAGCCTTCCTTCCTGCCTCACGAAAAGCTCCTCTTGCACAAAGCTCAAAGCTCATCGCATCCGAGTCAACTGCGTGGAAACTACCATCATATACACGAACTTTCATACTCTCAACAGGATATGCAGCTAAAACCCCAGTGTTCATTGATTGCTCAAACCCTTTTTGTATAGCAGGAACAAATTCACGTGGTATTGATCCGCCAAAAATATCATTCACAAATTGGAAGGCACCTTTTCCTTCCTTTAGGAATTCTTCATCTGCAGGTCCAATTTCAAACTGTATATCAGCAAATTTACCACGACCACCCGTTTGCTTTTTAAGCACTTCTCTATGATCAATCATTTTGGTAAATGCTTCCTTATAAGCAACCTGCGGGGCACCTTGGTTAATCTCTACTTTGAACTCACGACGCATACGATCAACAATAATCTCCAAATGCAATTCTCCCATTCCACTAAGAATTGTCTGACCTGTTTCTTCGTCTGTCTTAACTCTCAAAGTTGGATCCTCTTCTACCAACTTAGCTATTGCCATTCCCATTTTATCAACATCAACTTGAGTCTTAGGTTCAATAGCAACAGAGATAACTGGTTCAGGAAATGTCATACTTTCAAGCGCGACTGGAAATTTCTCATCGCATAAGGTATCGCCCGTCTTAATATCTTTGAATCCAACTGCTGCGCCAATGTCTCCAGCTTCAATAAAGTCAACCGGGTTTTGTTTGTTGGCATGCATTTGCATAATCCTGCTTATCCTTTCATTCTTACCTGTACGAACATTCAATACGTAAGAACCTGATTCCAATCTACCTGAATATGCCCGGAAAAACGCCAATCTTCCAACAAATGGATCGGTCATAATTTTAAAAGCCAAAGCAGCAAATGGACCTTTAGGATCTGCATTCCTTAGAACCTCTTCGCCAGTATCCGGATTAATGCCTTTTACTGCCTCGATATCCAATGGTCCTGGTAAATATCTTACAACCGCATCAAGTGCAGTTTGCACGCCTTTATTCTTAAAGGATGATCCGCACATCATAGGAATAATACTAAGGTCAATTGTTGCCTTACGTATTGCCTCATGAACTTCAGCTTCGGTTATTGTATTAGGATCGTCAAAGAATTTTTCTAATAATTTATCATCATACTCTGCTACAGCTTCAATCAATTCCTGCCGGTATTGATCTACTTCTTCCTGCATATCAGCTGGAATTGGCACTTCCTTAAAAGTCATTCCACGAGATTCTTCATCCCATATTATTCCTTTCATGGTAATTAAATCTACCACCCCTTTAAAGTTATCTTCCGCACCTATTGGCAATTGAAGTGGAACAGCTTTTGCTCCCAACATTTCACGAACTTGCTTAACTACATTTAAGAAGTCAGCACCGCTACGATCCATTTTGTTAACAAAACCAATTCTAGGTACTTTATAACGATTAGCTTGGCGCCAAACAGTTTCTGATTGTGGTTCTACACCTGATACAGCACAAAACAATGCCAATAAACCATCCAATACACGCAAGGAACGCTCAACTTCTACTGTGAAGTCCACGTGACCTGGTGTGTCAATAATGTTGAATTTGTAAAGTTTGGTATTATCATTTTTTACACCTTGCGTAGTCGGAAAATTCCAAAAACAAGTTGTTGCAGCTGAGGTAATTGTAATTCCTCTCTCCTGCTCTTGTGCCATCCAGTCCATTGTTGCAGCACCATCATGTACTTCACCAATTTTATGGTTAACACCTGTATAATACAGAATTCTCTCTGTAGTTGTTGTCTTACCGGCATCAATGTGCGCAGCAATACCGAAGTTCCGTTGAAATCTTAAGTCGCCCATGACTTGTTTATTTGTATATGTTAATGACTAAATAATAATGTGAAACTCTTTCAAAATAACCTTGCAGCTTCCGCTCCTCATTATAATTAAAGGCTTCTTCTAAAAAAAAGCTAAGCACCTGCAGAAGCAATACAGAACCAGCTTCCAAAATAAACCAAATTAAAAAGGCCAATTTTAGAGGCGCAAAGGTAAGGGAATTATGAATAGAAATGAAAGGTTGAGCAATTATTAAATAGAGTTGACTTTTGTTAAAGGTGTCCATTATTAGATCAAAAAAAGTTGTCTGCAATAAAAATCTCCGGATAAACCGGAGATTTTTTTATCAATATTTTTAAATCATCAATAACGAGTAACCTTAATCTCAGTTCTTCTATTCTTTTGCCTTCCTTCAGGGTTGTCTTTGTTTTTGATGGTATTAGGAGCTATAGGTTGAGACTCTCCATACCCCTTCCATTGCATTCTTGATGCATCAATTCCTTTACTTACTACGTAATCAACAAATGCTTTTGCTCTGGCTTCAGAAAGTTTCTGATTGTACTCTTCGCCGGCAATGTTATCTGTATGTCCTCCAACTTCAATCGCCATGTTTGGATATCTTTCCATCAATCCTACAACACTATCAAGTACTGGGAAAGATTCCGGTCTTAATGTGGCTTTGTCATAATCAAAGTAAATATTTGGAATCACAGCAGGTTTGTCTTCAACAGGCTCAAACGGTTTTTGTGGCGGCTCCAAACAAACTGATATGTTAATCAAAGTATCAGTTGGGGCTATTTTTGAAAGATCTACAGATTTCGGTGTATATCCTTCATGCTCTGCTAAAACCTTTATTTGCTGTTCCTGATCAATAGATATCAAATAACGACCAAATGCATCAGTAGTTCCTGATGTTATTGGAGTCTCTGTGTCAGGATCTGATGCAGTAATAGTAACATCTGCCATAGGAGCAGCAGTTAAACAATCAATGATTTTACCGGAAATATTTCTTCTTGGTCGGACTTTGCTGGCTGAAAATAATTCAAGGCAACAATCGGAACCTCTGTCTGAACTAAAATAAATAGTATCTAATAGGTGCTTACTTCCAGCACTTGCCAAGTAAATATCGTCTTTTACAGAATTAATTGGGCTGCCAAGGTTTATAGCCTCCTCCCATGAGCTTCCAGATCCTTTTGATTGAAAGAAATCAAATCCGCCCATCCCAACCCTGCCATTTGTAGAAAAAACCAATGATTGCGTAGGCGCAAAATAGAAAGGCGCCATATCATCATCAGCCGTATTTATAATTCCCCCAAGATTGTTTGATTGTCCAAGATTACCATCAGCATCAAGAGTAGCTACGTACAAATCCATTTTACCAAAACCTCCAGGCTTGTCAGATGCATAATACAAGAATTGTCCGTCAGGAGAAACAAATGGCTGTTGTGAACTATATCCATCTGTATTAACAGAACCTTGAATCTGAACAGGCTCGCTCCAACTTTCACCTTTCTTTACACTCATAAAAATAGCAGCTAATTTTCTGCTGTCACCAATTAACCATTTGGTTACAAACATTTTTTGACCATCTGCACTAAAACTTGGCCGTTCCAAATGCTCATCATTACCTTGCGGAATATTCACCTTGGTTACACTTCCTCCTTCAGACAGTCCGGTTTCATAGATCTTATTGACATAAGGATTCTTTCCTGTTGAGTTATCATCTATTCTGGTAGAATTAAAATAAAGGCTTTTCCCAACTACAACAGGAGCTGAATTTGCACCAGAAGTATTTAAACCCATTTTGTTTACTGTATAAAGATTTAGGTCAGTTCTTTCTAACTGGGCTTTTCTAAATTGAAGATTTTTTAATTCTTTTTCAGCATCCGCTTTATACGCATCATTAGTAGCATATTCAGTTAAGAAAGTATTGAATTCGGCTTCCGCATCTTCGAATTTAGAATTGGCTCTTAGCGTTTTTGCATACCAATATCTCGCCAATGGATAAAATCCATTAAATGTCATAGCCTCTTTATAAAATGGCTCGGCTTTTACCGGATTGTTCAGCATCCGATAACTTTCACCACTCCTATAGATAACTTCATTTCGATTAGTCGTTTTTGCTTTCTGCCCTTTGGATCCTGAAGCTACAGCATACGGATCGAAACTTTCCTTTTTTGAAGAAGCATTTCCACTCAGGAATTTCTCATAGTACAAAGCTGCAGAATAGTAATCGCCTTTACGAAAATAGTCATCTCCAGCCTTTACATAGTTATATGTAAACTGAGCACTCGATGAAAGGCTATTGGCAATAATAGTAGCTACAAAAACAATTCGAATTAAGGAAGGAAGTAAGGTTTTCATTATAGGTAAGTAAATGAACAAATAATTTTTGATTATAATCTTGGACAGATAAAGTGCTCTTCTGGAGTTTTCACTGTTTTTCTTCCAATAAATGTCAATGAAATTTCAAAGCTACTAGCTCCATTAATCAACCTTCCCAAATCGGAAGTATTGATATCGTAGCTAGCTCCGAAAATAATATTCTTGTGATTAAAACCTACATAAGGTGAAATGGCATCTTCAAAACGATAGTTGGCTCCAAACAAAAGGTCTGTAGTTTCACTTGCTTTTAATTGTGCATAAGCGCCTGCCATCTTCTCTGTGGCATTTCCTTGCCTCATAAATAGAATATTTGGAGTGATGCTCAACATATCATTCACAGTAATTTTCACCCCTGCATGCCCGGTAAACCGCATAGGTAACTTTTCTTTCTTACTTGAAGTACTTGTAAACTTGTCTTCCGGCTGGGTTAGATGAGAAGCAGAAAACCCTACAAAAAGGTTGGCCTTTTTCCCTGGTTCTGCATCGAAATAAAGCAAACCTGCACCCGCATCAAAACTAAGCGACTTATTAACTGACAACGCCTCTGGTTGTACATTTGGATTATACCCTGTAATCGGATTCCATTGGTTACCTGTTGTAAACTTCGTTTGATCAAATCTTCGATTGATTAGACCTGCTTGCATTCCGAAAACTAATCGTTGATTTCCGTTAACTCCAAACTTGACTCCAGTGTAAGAAGCCGATCCATAAGCAGTTAAATAATTGTAACCGCCATTTCCAGCAGTTTGATTCAAAATACTAACTCCAAAGTTTATATTTTTATTTGTAGTGATTTCCACAGATGCTCCAGGAGTAGAAAACGGAGATGAAACAGAACCCCACTGACTCCTGTAAATACCTGAAACACGGTAATCACCATCAAAAATCCCGGTAAGTGCCGGATTAAGGTAAGAAGGATAAACGTAGTATTGAGAGAAATGAGGGTCAACTTGTGCCGACACTTCCTTTAATATAGTCATCATAAGAAATAGTAATACTACCCTGGTTAAAAATTTCATCGGATTAAAACTTTGATGTTATATGCATTAACGATTCTGGTGCAAATATTATTTTAAAATTACGACATATCCCGTAATTGGTTTTGTTTCGTCATTCAAATTTATGACATAATAGTAAGTACCAACTGGCAATTCCTTACCTTCTGACTTACCATTCCACGCTCTGGTTAACCCCGCTGATCTATAAACCAATCTTCCAAACCTGTTGTACACATCAACCGTATTTTTTGGATAATCAACTAAATTGCCAATTTCCCAACGATCATTAATTCCATCTCCATTTGGTGAAAACGCATTTGGAATACTGATTTGGTTCATTAGAAAGACCGTTAGCGAATCAACTGCAGTACATCCTCCAGGTGCTGTGGCCGTCAAAGTATAAGTTTGTGTTGCACTAGCTTTTACACTTGGGCGTATCGCCGTGGTACTGTTTAAACCAGTTGAAGGTGTCCAATTAAAACTAACGTTGGGTGAATTAATGATAGGATTAAATGTCACAAGCTCATTTAAATGAGCATAAACAGAGTATCCTGCATCTATCTTAGGCTGAAGATTCACTCTTATGATTTTGGAAGTATCCCCTACACATCCGTTATTGGTTGTCACTGTCAACTTTATGGAATAATCTCCATAATTATTAAATATCTTGACCGCATTCGTGTCATTGGATGTAGATCCACCATCACCGAAATCCCATGTATAACTAGATATCGTACTTTCTGCAGGAGGATTACTTAATGCAAAGAAAATTACTTGTTGACCTTGGCATAAAGTATCGAATTGAGGTATGAAATTTACATATGGCTTTTTACGGAAAACAATGGCATTTGTGTCACTATTTGAACATTTAAAAACCGATGTTGCTTTAAGCTTAACAAAAACCGTATCACCTCCAATATTGAAAGTGTGTTGAGGATTAACTGAAACGTCCATAGGTGAACCATCTCCAAAATTCCAGGAATAAGCTAGTGGCGTGTTGTCAGAAATAGTTGAGGCATTGAGGAATTCCACTTTGCCATTTGGCATACAAATCTCTACCGGAGATACAAAGGCCGCAGTTGGTATGGGTCCAACATGTATTGTTTTTATTACAGCAGCACTTAAACACCCGCTATCAGATACAACTTTCAATGTTACATCGTGATTTCCGTCTGAAGGGAAATTGATAGAGAACGGTAAACCAGAAATTCTGGTTGAATCTCTTCCATCAATATTCCATAACCACGTAACAATATTACCACTTGCTATAGTTGAGCTATTGGAGATAAGAGAGCTTGTATTGGCACAAATGCTGTCAGTGACAGAAAATGATGACAAAGGAACGGGATTTACTATTATACTTCTTGGTATTGAAGTAGCACAACTTCCAATTGTAGAGACAAATGAATATGTAATTATGTGTGTTCCTACACCAGCAACAACAGGATTAAAAATTCCACTTGCATCAACGCCTGTTCCTGAATATGTACCCGTTCCAACAACGCCATTGGTTACAAAGGCCGAAGCAACTGATGTCGGTGCTGAGCCTGCACACACACTCGGTAATCTTGGATAAGATAATTGTGGCTGCAATGCAAACGTGGTAGTAATGGTTGTGTCATCGGAACAACCATTCAAAGTAGCGGTTAGTTTTATACTATAAGAACCGAAAGTACTATAGCTGTGCTGAGGATTTGTAAATGTAGAAGTGTTATTAGCACCAGAACCCGGATCTCCAAAATTCCACGAATAAGTTCCGCCAAGAGAACCACTACTTATGTTATTAAATTGAACAAGTCCATTTGGTAGGCATCCTGTTGGATAAGTGAATGACGCAACAGGCACTGATTTAACAACAATCGAACTAGTTGTAGTGGCTATACAACCCAAAGAAGTTGTAAAGGTATAGGTGATTTGATGTGTTCCAACTCCTGCCAACGATGGATTAAATATTCCATTTAATGTATCTGTAATCCCATTTCCAGAATACTTACCGACTCCCGGAACACCATTAATAACAGATGCAGGAGCAACATTTAAGATAGTTGAATTAAGACAAACACTTGCTTGCGCTGGAAAATTTAGTTGAGGTTGAACTTTTACCAAAACTGCTATTGTTGTATCCTTTGAACAGCCATTAGATGTTGAGGTTAATTTTACATTAAAAGGACCTGATCCAGCATACAAGTGGGACGGAGCTGTACTGATTGAAGTTGCAGTACCATCACCAAAATCCCAAACATAAGTTGAAGCTCCAGTACTACCATTGGTAAACTGAACGTTGCCATTAGGTAAACAAGTAGTAGGGAATGTAAAAGAAGCAAATGGAATAGCCTTTACTATAACCGTAGAATTTGCTGTGGCTGAACACCCTAAAGCCGAAACAAAACCATAGGTAATAACATGAGTTCCAATTCCAGCAATAGAAGGATTAAATGTACCTACTAAAGTATCAGTTATTCCTGGACCTGTATACTTTCCGGTACCAATAACACCATTGGTAATAGTTGCTTGAGCTAAACCGAAAGGGGGTGCATTTAAACAAACTCCAGCTTGAAGTGGGAAACTTATTTGAGGCTGTACTTTTACCAAAACTGCGATTGTTGTATCCTTTGAACATCCATTAGAAGTAGACGTTAATTTTACATTAAAAGGACCTGCTCCTGCATACAAATGGGATGGAGAAGTACTTGAAGATGTAGCAGATGCATCTCCAAAATCCCAAACGTGAGTTGTTGCACCGGTACTGCTATTGGTAAACTGAACATTTCCATCTATGAGACACGTAGTAGGGAAAGTAAAGGATGCAAAAGGAATAGCCTTTACAATGATTGTAGTACTTGCTGTAGCGGAACAACCTAATGCAGAAACAAAACTAAAAGTAATATTTTGGGTTCCAACTCCAGCAATAGCAGGATTAAATGTACCCACTATTGTATCCGTTATTCCTGGACCAGTATACTTTCCAGTACCAGTAACACCATTGGTAATAGTTGCTTGAGCTATTCCGAATGGTGGTGCATTTAAACACACTCCAGCCTGAATTGGAAAACTAATTTGAGGCTGAACTTTTACCAATACTGCTATTGTTGTATCTTTTGAACATCCATTAGATGTGGATGTAAGTTTCACATTAAATGGACCTGAACCTGCATACAAATGTAAAGGTGAAGTACTAGTCGATGTAGCAGATGCATCTCCAAAATCCCAAACATAAGTTGAAGCGCCAGTACTACTATTAGTGAACTGAACATTTCCATTAGGTAGACAAGTTGTTGGGAATGTAAAAGAAGCAAATGGAATAGCCTTTACAATAATCGTTGCATTTACCGAAGCAGTACAACCCCTCAGGGAAGAATAAGTATAAGTAATAGTATGAGGTCCAACTCCAGCAATAGCTGGATTAAATGTCCCAACTATTGTATCTGTAATTCCATTACCAGCATATTTTCCATTACCACCTATACTATTAGTGATTGTCGCTAAGGTAATTGTATAAGGAGGAACATTTAAACAAACGTCTGTTTGAATAGGAAAATTAATAATAGGTTGAATTCTTACAGGCACATTGATTGTTGTATCATCCGAACAGCCACTAACAGTGACTGTTAATTTCACAATCCTGATACTATCATTCGGATATGAATGAATTGGATTTTGGGCTCCGGAAATATTGTTACCTCCGCTTAATGGATCTCCAAAATCCCAGGCATATACAGGTGCCGGCCCAGCAGGAATTGTACTGTTACTTGTGAATTGAACATTGCCATTAGTCAGACAAGACAAAGGATAAGTAAAAGATGCTGTTGGAGGCGGTCCTACTGAAATTGTTGTTGGAACAGAATCTATACAACCATCGGTTGCTGTATAAACAAACCAAATTTGGTGACTTCCAACTCCCGCAATTGATGGATCAAATGTTCCATTCGAATTGGTTATTCCTGGCCCTTTGTAAATACCTGCGCCAGGCACTCCATTAGTTACGACCGCACTTGCGACTGAAAGTGGTGCTAGTGTCCCACAGACTCCTGGCAAAACCGGATAGCTTAATTGTGGCTGTACTTTTACAGGAACTGTGATAGTGGCAGTGTCAGAACAACCATTTAGATTGACAATCAAATTAACTAAGTAACTACCTCCAGCTGCATAGCTATGGCTAGGGTTTTGAACAGATGAAATATTATTTGCACCACTTGATGGCTCCCCAAAATTCCAACCATAGGTGGCAGTAAGACCAACCGGAATTTTGCTGGTATCGGTAAAGGCCATTGTTGAATTGGGAAGACACCCTAAAGGGTAAGAAAAACCAGCTACCGGCAATGGTTTAACTGTAATGTTTTGTGATTGTGAGTCTTGACAATTTCCAGTGGTAGAAGTAAATACATACCAAAGTGTATGCGTTCCCACTCCGGCATTTGCAGGATCAAAAGTACCCACATTTGGATCAATGATACCCGGACCTTTGTAAATACCAGTACCCGGAACTCCGTTGGTAACTGAACCATTCGCAATAGAAATTGGAGCACTACTATCACATAACGCAGTCAAAGCTGTGAAAATAACACTTGGTTTTACATTAAACGTGGTTGAAACAGTAGTATCTTTAAAACAACCATTTGCCGTTTCTGCACGATAGGTGATGGTATAACTACCTAATGCGTAGGTATGTGTTGGACTACCAGCCGTAGATGTATTATTAACGCCACTTCCCGGATCACCAAAATTCCACGAATGGGTTGTTATAGCTTTTCCATCAGAAGTAAAGGCAGTACTATTAAATTGTGCAATTCCGCTAGTTGGTAAACATCCTGCCGGGAAAGTAAAGGTAGCAAAAGGGTTTGCATTAACATTTACAACTACAGGGGTTGCAGAAGGCTTACATGAAGAACCGTTATTTATACTATGACCAATAGAGTATGTACCATATGTTGAGTAGGTATAAGTAAAGGGACTACCGCTAGTAAGTGTGTCAATATTACCATCACCAAAATCCCATATCCATTCTGTTGCTGTAGTGGTTCCGGGTGTTATTGTTACTGCTTGACCATCACATACTGTTGTTGGAGCTACTGAAAAAGTAGTGGTTGGTCCCGGGCCAATAACAATAGTTTTTATTGTATCGGCATTACAAGCATCTTTTGTAAAAGAAGTAAGTTTTACATTGTAATTACCTGGTCCAGGAAAAATTTTACCAGTTACTCTTGAACTATCTGCATGCGGCGTACCTACTGGAAACTCCCATGCAAATTTGGAAATGGTATATCCACCGCCTGAAGTATCCGCTGTGAATTTAACACTATCTGAAGGACAACCAGGTACCACAAAACTAAAATCAGATGTAGCTTTAGGTTTTATGACAACAGTTAAAGGGATCTCTTCTCTATCTATACACAAACCTGTAGCGTAGCGGGTAGCAATTACGGGAATTGTATAAGTGCCCGCAGTATTAAATAAGTATGTTCCAGGTAAAGCATATTGATAATATCCTTGCCCTTTTACGGTAACAGAGTCTACATAATAAGTCGAAGCGGGGTTTAATGTTACCACTGCATTAGGCGTAACTTTATTGCCAACAGAATCCATTTGGATTGTTAAGTCATTGGGTTTGTACCTAATTAATACAGAAAGTTGAACGGGTGTATTAACACAATTAAAAGTATTGAGTTTGTTAGTTGTATCAACGCCTGGATTATTTGTTAGTCCACTTATCGCATTTAGATTCTCAAAGAAAGCTCCGGCTATATAGGCATAACTTTCAGCGCCCCCCAATCCATAAGTGATGGCATTAAATCCAGAATCACAAACGATGGTTGCTTGGGCAGGTGCAGCTTTCCAACCTTTTACAACTACAGTATAACCTGCCAAATTAGGGTGAGTATAGGTGTAATTGAAAACTGAAGAATTATCAATTTTTAAAGAAGGCAAGCCGGGTGTTGGAACAATCAGCGTTACATAATTCGCGTAAATTGATTCCACATTGTTTCTGTAAAAACCAACTTTTGGAATAGCTTGTTCTATTGGCGTTAAAAACACCATTTCAGGATCACCATAACTTCCAGGATTACAAGTGGATGATCCAGACATGAATTGGGCAACCATGATCGGCTTATCTGCCTCAATATAATCTGCTGTGTTGCTGGAAAATTGATAATACAATCCGTTATAGCCTGTTAAAACCGTTCCATTTCTTTTTACAATGGTATTTGGCTCTTTTATAACTATCTTATAGACATGTGTCATAAATGTACTTGCATTCAAGGTGGGGTTTGCAGATGAACCCGAAGCAGTAGAGAAAGGAGCAGTCAGATACCGCTTTCCCCAAGTTTGATCAGCAAACATTTGCTGCATATCGTTATCTCTACCCGAACCAGATCCACATGGTACAGATTCCCCTCTTGTACGGCTACTTCCGGAAAAAGCTGCTATTAAGTGACACTGACCATCTGAACCAACAATAGACTCGATTTTTGAGCCAGTAAATTGATTGCCGTTTCCGGAAGGATCAGATTGGCCAATAATCTGGTAAATCTGTCCTTTTTGTAAATCTACGGTAACAGCAGTTCCTGCTGGCTTACCCAAGCGGGTAGTCACAGAAGGTGTTACTTTTATCCTTGTGTTATTATCCTTAGCTATTACATAAGCCCAAGTGTATCCCGGACCTGCGGCATCAATTTGTTCGCTATTTACAGAAGTATAGGCAAATCCCCATGATTTTACAGGTAAAAGTACCGTAGCTCCTGAGGATACGCTACCAAAAATATGTGCATAGGCTACAATATCAACATTGCTTTCAATGTGAATTCCCTTCTTTCTAAAAATACCTTCCCCACCGGTTCCAAATGGCGGTGGATCTGTATACAATCTGGAGTCGAAATTTGGATTAGTTCCACTTGCTGCAGCATTAATAGTGCCTTTAGGAAGATATTCTGTTGCAATTACAGTATTGGCAGGTATATTATATGTTTTTTTATACCATAAAGCGGGTGTGAAACCACTACTGTCTAAAGTAACAGTTACAATAGCCGGCTGACTCTCAGCACTTAAATAAAGTACCATATTCTGCGTGTTGGTGCCTGTCTCCATGTACTGATGGTGACCATAACCAACCCAAAACTCTCTTCCTTTGTTGGAAACTTTCTGACCAAAACCTTGCAGACAAAGTACCCACAATAAAACTATTAACGATAGTTTATTTACCATTTTTATAGACATAATTACCTATTATCTTATTAGGTTTATTGAACCCTTTTTCTCAATCACAGCTCCATCAGTTAGGGTAAATTTGGCAACATACATATAGACACCCACCGGCTGATTTTTACCTTTAAATGTACCATTCCATCCTTTATTTCTAAGGTCTGCTACATTATTGCTTTCATACACTTTTTCACCCCATTGGTTAAAGATCATCATCCTGCCTTCTTTCAATACATTGCTAAATACTCTTAATGTAGTGTTCACATTATTTGTACTGTTTGGAAGGAACGTATTAGGAATGAATACCTGGTTGTTTAATGTAGTTCCCGTTTTAGTTCCTCCAAGACTAGTCTGACATGGTATAGCACCTATTGCTTTTACTGTGATAGAAACTGATTGCAATTGAGTAAGGTTCATTACAATATATGTGGTTGACGTAGTAGTAACAGTTGTACCATTAACCGTAACCTGATAGCTAACAGCCCCTGCTACGCTGTTCCAACTAAATGTCAAAGTACTTGAAGTAGAGTCTGTCAATCTTACTATTGGCGTACTTAACACAGGAACTGCATTCACTTTCACTTTAAACCTGGTTGCTCCAATACAACCCGGTGCGAACTCAGCTTCTACCCAATATTCTTTTGTACTTGCTGCAACTACAGTATATGTTGTACCAGTACTTAAAGCTACTCCACCACTTGCCACATCAAACCATCTGTAAACAGTTGTTGCTACCGGATTAACTACTCTGAACGTAACTGATTGCCCTATACAAACCGTTGTATCTATTGGCGCAGCTAATATGGTACCTGATAGACAACTTGCTTGCCCTGTTTGATTAGAGATACTATTTTGACAAATATTGTTGCCTATAGCCGTTACCGAAATTGTGACATTCTGTAAAGGCGTTAATCCTGTAACTGTATAGGTTGTTGCTGTTAAAGGAACAGTTGATCCTGATGGTAGGGTTACGAGGTAACTTACAGCACCTGCAACAACACCCCAACTAAATGTTACTGAGTTAGAAGTAGTTCCAGAAACCGTTATTGCAGGAGCGGGTAATTGAGAAAGCAATACAGCCGTAACTTTAGTTGGATTGCTAATACATCCTCCAACAGTTGCAACAACCCAATAATCTGTAGTTGCTGTTATTGGCGGGGTTGTAAATGAAGTACCCGAAGCAATAGAAGTAACAGGAGGCAATGTATTGTACCAATTATAGGTACCTGAACCCGGATTCTGTACATTAAATGTAACAGTACCATTTGCACAATTACTCAATGAATTGGTTACAACCTGCGGACTAAACGGAGAACAAACAGTAATACCTGTGACAGGTACTGAAACGTTGGTCTGACATGCAGAATCACCCAATACAGTAACAACCAATCTGATTGTATCCAGAGGTGTTAATCCTGTAACTATGTGTGATATACCATTTGAACCATTAGGTGAAACCGGGGAACCTCCGTTAATTGAAACCTGGTAGCCAGTTGCACCTGCAATTGCAGGCCAACTAAATGCTACGAAAGTTGTACCAACAGAGTCAACTACAGGAACAGGTGCTGATAATTGAGCGATAACATTTGTCCTTACAATAGCTTTGGTTGTTGAACAACCGCCTGCCTGACCAATAACATAAAAACTATCGGCATTATTAACCGTGGTTGAATATGTAGTTCCGGTTCCTAAAACAGTAGCTCCTGTAGCACCATCATACCACGTATAGTTATAACCGGCTGCAGGTGATAGCACTTCCATAGTTACACCAGTTCCTGGGCAAACAATAAAATTGCTTTGAATTACTTGGGTAGTAACAGTTGGACATCCAACAGTTGCACAAATCTCTGCAGAAGGAATACTGTTTTCGCAGCTGGTAACTCCTAAAGCTCTAACAATGATACAAACAGATTGGGTTGGAATTAATCCAGTAGCTGTATATGAAAGTCCTGCAACTGGTATCCATGTTTGACCTGTATCCGTAGATATCTGGTAACCTGTAGCCCCTGTAACAGCAGTCCAATTAAAATCAATAGAATTAGATGAAATAGTGCCAACTGTTACCACAGGAGGAGGTAGTTGAGGAAGCACAACAACGAAAACTTGCGTTCTAACTGTATCTATACAAGGGACATTGATTCCGCCAACAAAATAGGTGGTTGGAGATGTAACACCTGTAATAGTAAACGTAGCTCCAGAATCAATAGGACTACCACCGGTTGCCGTAGTGTACCAATAATAAGTCGCTGCCGAATCGGGGTTTTCGACTTTGAAAGTTGTATCAGTATTATAACAAACGGTAATCGTAGTATCTAGTACAGCAACGCCTAATCTACTCCTTACATTTATAGTCTTAGTTGTATCACCAATGCAACCGTCAGGTGTTAAGTAATTTAATTTAACAGTATAATTACCGGCTGTGTTATAGGTATATGTTGGATTATAAATGGTACTTGTTGACGCATCATGGAAGGTATAATTCCATTTCGAAATTCTAATTCCGTTTTCAGTTAATGTATCAGCTGTAAACTGCGCAGTATTTCCAACACATCCTGCAAAATTTATTTGGAAATTTGCTTTTGGTGCAGGAAGTACTTGGATGAAGATTACACCCACTTTGGTATTGTCACAACTTTCTACATCCGGAGAAGCATATTGCAAGGAGACCGGGAAAACACCTGGAGTAGAAAATATATAACTCTGATTAATTTTAAAACCATAATAAGTAATACCCCTTATAACAATAGAGTCATTAGGAATAGGATTAGTGATTGTTGTATCTCTTGAAGGGGATAACCCCGGAACAGAGCCAAACTTAATAGTTAAAAAATTAGGAATTAAAGGCAACCTTACTGTTAGTTTAAATGGTGCACCAACGCATGTAAATTTATTATTACCATTGGTAGCACTATCCACTCCTATTTCTTCAATTTCGTTTATTGATTTAACCAATGTTCCGACATTGTAACCATAACTTTCTACACTACCCAAACCATAAACCTGACCCGTATAACTTGAGTCACTGTAAACAGAACTTTGCCCTGCCCCTGCAGGCCATTTCCGGATAGCTACTGAATATCCTGGCTTGCTGTGTGCATAAGTAAACTTACTAGCGGCAGGAATTGCAGTCCAATCAACATTATCAATTTTGAGTGAGTTCATGCCATTGGTAGGCAATACCACCATTAGATAATTGACATTAATTGCAGATAGATTGTTTCTATAAAAACCAGAATATCCTGATATTGCCTGTTCCAAAGGACTTAAAATAAATTCATCAGGATCACCGTCACCTCCCGTATTAGGACAAGAACCTGAAGATGACATATACTGCCCAACCATTACCGGCTTATTGGCTACAATCCTATCCGCACCATTGCTCTCATATTGATAATACCTGCCATTTACCAATGGACCAATTGGCTTAGGTGCTCCACCAGTAGTGGTAACAGTTACAGTGGTTGCCGGATCTTTAACCAATATCCTATAGATATTGGTCATAAAGCTATTTGCGCTTGCACTTGTTGAAGTTGGAGAAGTTAAATATTCTTTGCCCCATGCTGAATAAGGGAATATTTGATTTAACAACAAATCACCAGATCCACCTGCACTTGTTCCACAACCCAATCCAGTACGAGAACTACCCGAGAACGCTGCTATAGGGAAACATTTACCAGTTGAATTTGGAATAGATTTGATTTTACTTCCGGTAATATCGTATCCTTCCGAACCAGATATATAAGCGCCCAATACCTGGTATACCTCACCCTTATTTAGAGTTACTGTAAATGGAACATTGGCTGGCCTTCCTCCTTTTGTTGGATTAGTTGGTGTTATTTCAACAACAGTATTGTCATTGTCAGAAATAACCATTATAGTATTCCAAGCCCCATCAGCTGAATAGTTATTTCGATTATTAAGAGAATAATATTCATATCCCCATACGCCAACAGGGAACAACATAGAAGCTCCTGAGTTGGTGGATGCGTATATATGCGCATAAGCAGTAATTGGCACGTCACTGACAATGCTAATTCCTGTTGTGTATTTTCCCTCATCTAATAATCTCGCATCATCAGCTCCGGCCTTTGGGATTAAATCACTTGCTCTAGTTGTGTTGGCAGGAATAACATAATTTCTCACCCAATTTTTCCCATTTACTTTAATTTGAACATTTGCTGCCTGATCAGTAGTACTCAAGTACAATATCATATCCTGAGCGTTTGCTCCTTGGGAAAAGTGCCAACTGCATTGATAACCTACCCAAAATCTTTTTCCTCGATTAGAACTATCCTGATCAGGAAGGACAGGCGGTGCATATGGATTAACGAACCCTGTAAATTTATCGAAAAAGGTTAAACCCGTTTCGGTAATTCTTTTCTTAGCAACATCGACTTTACTTCCAAAACCAACAATCCATGCATTACCTGGTGTAGTTTTTCCAAGACCTAATCCATTTTGGTCTGGAATAGTACCTTGCCAAGGATCGATATAGACTTGATCCATTTCGAGTGGGAAATTACCTCCTGCAGAGGACTCTAATTTTGTATAGAAATACATAAACTTAGTACCTGCAACTAAATTCGGAGGAACTGCACCCGAATATCTTTTTACAATAGCATCTGGTGGAACTACTCCACCCCACTTAACTTTCATGACGGTATCAGAACCATACATAAAGGTTTGTGAGGAATTGGCTACAGGAACAGCAGGAGTACCGACTAAAATAGTTGGCTCTGCTATAGGATAAAACTCGTAGGCACCGAGATCAGGAACACCTGCAGCTGTTGTTATTGGCCTTGGAGTAAAATTAAAGTCATAAGTATTATTAGCTACATGTACTCCACGACCATGAATAGCCCAAACATCCGGATTATTCAGGTCTGGTCTTAAGTCAGTATCGCTAATAAATGCCGGAGGAAATACAATCGAATTTGCATCCCAATAGGTAGCATTAACCCATGCTTTTACATTTGTATAATTTGCAGCAGGAGTTTGAGTCTGAACAAGGTTGGTACCCGAAGTGTACAACATATTATAGTCGGCTGTAAACAATGTTGGATTGTTTACATACAATGCCTTTCCTCCACCCTTATGAGAGAAGATGTTGTTCTTAATTTGTATTGCAGAACTTGTAATTGCGTGATTAAAGTATGCCGCATAACTTGTAGCTGTTGGGCTAATAATTGGAAGGGACATACTCACACTATTGTTAAAATAGTAGATATCGTTGGAATTGAAACTATACAAGCCATATGAAATAGTTCCTGCGGAGTTAATCGCAACAGTATTGTTTACCGTAAAGTTGCCGTTGGAAGTGTAATTTGTCAATCCATAAACATTTCCTGTATTTCCTGCTCCTCCAATTATTCTATTGCTTGCAACTATTCCACTATCAACAGTTGTTGCATCACTATTCAATACATAAATACCATAAGTAGAGCCCCCTGTAACATTGCTAATATTGACTGTATTTCCTATAATACGATAGGCACTATCGCAATTGGTTGCATACAAACCATAGAAAGTTCCGGTAATAGGAGAGGAAACATTCATCGTGTTATTGGTCAATCTAACTCTTCCCAATTGGTTGGCATAAATACTGTATGCAAATCCGCCTGTTACCGTATTGCTATCAATAATGTGGTTATATGATAAATTGGTGACAGCAGGTCCAGAAAGATTAATACCACTAGAACCATTATTGATGGTATTGCCTTTGATAACAAGATTTTTACCCGACAAATTTGTCCCATATACGGCAGCTAAAGTATTAGAGGTACTAATAGTTACAGGAGCATTGATAATACAGTTTAATAAGCTATCTCTTGATGCAGTTCCGGCAAATTCCACTACCCTACCATTAGTTGAGGAGGTGGCTGCAATTGTCAGATTTTTAAAGATGATATTTATGGAACTATCTAATTTAAGTGTATAATTACTTGCAGTTGAAGTTGCAGCAAAAGTTAATATTCTTGAACTGGCAATACCGTTATCAGATTGAAATGTAACAGAATAAAGCGATGTTCCTGGCACTTTTCCAATTTTGACTTGTTCTGTATATGTGCCAGCATTAGAACCTTGCGCAACATTGAAAATAATATTTCCAGTTATACCACAATTCATTACAGCAACAGCAGCTGCAAAAGAATTAAAGTTAGCACCTGGAGTGCCCGTGTAATTGGTAGGGACTGCAGAGTTAATAGTATAGGAACCACCAACCAATAATGCGTTCATATTAATTGAAACAACGGTACTAGTAATAACATTACCATTACATACTATCAGTGCACGATAGAATGAAGAAGGAAGCGATAATGTATCAAACTGTGGAAAGTCTAAAGAATCACTAATATCTGTCCAGGGGCCAGAAGCTGAACTGGCATTTTGCCAGACAAACTTCAATCCGGTAGAAGATATTGATCCTGGAATATCTAAAAGAATCGGAACGTCAACACAAATTCCTGAATTTGGAGTAACTGTAGCACCAGTAGCAAAAGGACCGGCACAAGGAGGAACCGTAAATTCAATCGCACCGATATCAGGTGTCGTAGTATTTCGAATTGCTCCTGTAATATCCGTAAGTATTCCCAATGAAATTCCTTTATCATTTAACGGAGCAACTACAGGTGTAAAGTTACCGTTTACAGGATCTACATATCCTGGATTAATACTGAGTGAATTTACATCTCTGGTAGTATTTTGCCAATCTGAAAATAAACGGCGATTGGTGCCATCATAACCAATATAATTAGTAGTTGCACTGTTGATATAAAAATCATTATAATCAGACTCGATTGTATTTCCTGTTGCAATATAAATTGCATGTTTAAGTCCTGTACCAGCTCTGATAACTGTTACAATATTATTCTTGAACTGAACCCCTGTAGCTGTACCTGATAAGTTAAACCCTCGTGCAGTATTGGTACCAGTACTAGCCCCATTATCAACAGCAATTGTATTGTGATAGTAGTTTATGTTTGATGACGAAGAATTTCCAATTCCAGCAACAACACCCAATCCTGTAAAATTGTAAAGTAAATTATTAACTACAAGGGTTGGATTTGCAGTAGAACCTGTAGCATCTGAGTACATGGCGTAGATCACTGCAGTTCCAGTAGGTGCCCCACCGGCAAGGTTGTACACTCTATTCTTTGTTAAGCTAACTCCACTAATGGTTCCATTTGTATAAATACCATACAGGGTACTTGTTCCAACTGTTCTTGTAGGTCTGGTTATTCTGTTACTATCTACAATCGTATTTGTGTTTCCATTACCAATGTAGATACCAGAACTATAAAATTCCTGTACAAGATTTCCTCTAAAAATATTATCATTGATTAATCCCGCTGTAGTAGAAACTGCAATAATTCCATAATACCCGCCAGTAACTGAATTGTTTTCAAAAAGATTACCATCACAGTTTGCTGCGGTACTAGATAAAACAGTTCCATCAGAACCATTTAGTACGATACCTGCAAAGCTAGTACTAGTTGAAGTTGATGAAGTAATAATGGTACAATTGCGAATTACATTAGAATCTGCATTTGCCACAAAATGTACTCCCACTCCATTTGAGCCTGTACCTGTTGCATCAATAACCAGATTATTAACAGTGATGTGCTGTGCATGAGAAAGTTTGATAACAGCCTTTTCGTTTGTATTTGTTGAACTAAATGCAATCTTATTACCATTACCGTTGAATGTAATCGTATTTATATCAGATGTATAGAAAATTGAATCCAATCTTAATTGTTCGTTGTACGGACCAGACCCTGCAACCACATCAAATACAACAGGGCCACCTATACCACAACTCATTGCAGATTTAGCTGCATTAAATGTTTGGAAATTACCTCCGGCGACACCCGGTACATAAGTAGTTGGACTACCTGCATTTATAGTATAATTGCCTTGAGGTAGCGTAGGGTTAACGGTTAAAAATACCGGATTGGTATAAACAGTAGTTGAGCCACAAGTAACAGCCACCCTATACCAGAAACTTGTACCTGCAATTATTGTCGTATCCGCAGTAAACATTGGAGTTCCAATAGGAGTGAATGTTATGTTATCGGTTGAGGTTTCCCATTGGAAAGTTTGAGCAGAACCATAAGCACCAATATTTAATGACAAATAAACAGTGCTATATTGACAAACATTTACTGAACTAAGCACCGTTGTACCTGTAACTGGTGGAGTAGAACAAAGTGGAGGTGTAGCTTCCCATGCGCCAATGTCAGGAGTAGCCTGGTCACGCGGATTGTTCAAAATGTCATTGTCAATTCCAAGATAAAGTCCTTTATTATTCAGTGCTGCATTTCCAGAAGAATAATCTTCTATTGAAATATCTTTAAATGCGGGGTTGGAAGAAAAAGAAGCTGCATCCAAAGAAGTAGCAGCCCTCCACTGAGCCAAAGTTGTTCTATTGGATAAATAATATCCAACATGGTTGTTTGTACCGGTAACAACGTAAAAGTTGTTATTGTCCATACCGACAGGCAATATCCCACCAAGGTATACGGCATGTTTTGTACCTAAACCCCCTCTAATGATGGAAACGTTATTATTGAACATTACAAGTCCACCTGTGGTAGAACCTGTCATCGAAAATCCACGAGTAATAGAACTTGAAGTATTAGTTATACTATCCAGAGAAATTGTATTGTGGAAATACCATGCATAATCAGAAGATGCATTCGCAATTGCATATTGTGCCCCACTGCTGTTAATGCGGTAAATGGCATTATTAGCAATAACATTTTCACCTCCACCGGATGAACCAGCAGAATTATTGAAATAAATTCCATAGAAATTACTCCCACTGCCCGGTACAGCACCAAAAGGATTTGTAATTCTATTGCGCGTTATGGTACAGGCTGCATTTTTCTCGGTTGCAAAATAAATTCCGTTAAATTCTCCTACAGGTGTTCTTGTAGGTCTGCTGAAATAATTAGAATCGATTTTTGTGAAATAACTGCCTGCTGCATATAAACCATATTGATAAAAATTGGTAACTGTATTCCCGTAAAAAGTATTGTATCCACTAGCACCCCCATTGAAGGAAGCAGTTAGAACAATACCATAATAGCCGCCTTCAATTTTATTGAGGGCAAAATAATTCGAATCGGATACAGCCCGCCCTGTTGCTATTGTAGTAGCCGAAGTAGCATCGGAACCATTGATTACTATTCCAGCAAAGTTTAATGTAGTTGAAGTAAGAGAACTTTTTATGGAACAATTCTTTACAGTATCATAATTAGAATTTCGAACCAACTGAATTCCGTATCCGTAAGTTCCAGTAGTAGCGTCAATAACCAAATTATCAAAAATGACATGCTGAACGCTATCTAATTTAATAACTGCACGTGATCCAGCGGCTCCAGCAAACTGAATCGTTTCACCATTTCCATTAAAAGTAACGGTTTTATCGAATGCGGTATTTGGTATGGCAGTCATTACCAACTGCTCAGTGTAAGGGCCACTTCCTGCTACAACGTTCAATATGACTGAAGCACTAATACCGCATTTCAAAAAATTATAAGCCGCATTAAAACTTTGAAAGTTGGTTGCACTTGCCGGACTATTTTTATCAATTGTGTACACACCTTGAACAAGTGAAGGACTTGAGATAAGAAGTCCAGTAGTACTTGCAACGTCTGTACCACAAGTAACTGTGAATCTATAATAGGTGGTTACTGTTTGAGTAGTAGTATAAGTTAAAGCATTTGCTCCTGTAATTGGAGTCCATGGACCTGTTGCAGATGAAGAACTTTCCCACTGGTAAGACAAACCCGAAGCCACAGTCACGCCAGTTGCAGTTAGTTTAAACTGTTGCCCATAGCATACATTAGTAAAGGTAGAAGAAATAGTTCCTGGATTTGGAGGTCCCGAACAAGCACTTGCAGGGGTCCACCCAAAAACAAATTGAGGCCTAGAGGTCTGCGTGCCTGTATTTGTTCCAGAAGTAGTAGCACATAAGTTACCAAGATCGTCGCCGCGGTATGTATGTGTCGAATTAAAAGTAGAAGTAGATAAGGCAACACTAACATTTTCAGTATAAGTAATCGATGAAGCGTTATTAGGATCTCCGTTACAGATTTCAATAATAATATTTGAAGACCCATTCCAGAAGAAAGGAGTAGTAAAAGTTAAGATATTTACTCCAGATACTGGTACAAAATCCACAGGCCCGAATACAGTATTGTTTACGTTTTCAAAAGTAGTAGCATTAAGAACGGCAACTGATGTTGAACCAATCTTAATAGCCATCTGTTCAATACTGCCTGAGAAAGCATTCAACGCCGTAACATTAAACTTTAAGGCTGAGATATTTCCGGGAGACATGCCTGCCGTAGTTAATTCAGAAGCTAAGAACAAGTATTGCGCCTTACTACCTTCATAATAATCTTGTAAAGGAGCAGGATAACCTGTAGCCGTACTTGAGCCTGAACTTGTACCTACAGTAATATCAACTTGTGCATCTGCATACGAGATGGACAATAAAAAAAGAAAAACAGGTAATAAAATTCGTCTTGTAATTGCTGGCATGTAGCATTTTTTCATTGAAAGCACTTTTACGGCTATTATAAATCTGATTAAATTAAAAACATCAAACAATTCATTGAATATTGGAAATTGCGGATACACAATTGATAAAAAAAACCTGATAAAGATAAATATTTACCTGAAATGTGGACAATATTTTTTAATTCGCTATCAGAAGTTTTAACCTCACAAAAAAAAGGTATCCAAAAGTTATATTAATAACATTTTAAGATACTTACTCTTTGCTTTGTGCTGCCTATTCAGCATTAATATGATTAGTTAATGTCGCTTTTCATTCTTTATTTTTTTAATATTATAACTTAAAG
>JANPHE010000253.1:0-3544 GCA_031424295.1 Segetibacter sp.
GTCAAGTCACGCAAAATTTTAACATAGCCCAGCATCTCTCCATCAATGCCAGTAAGCGGAAAAACCAAGCCGTAAGCATAAAATAAACTTTTGTCTTTAGCTATGTGCCATCTATTATCTGTTGCTCTGCCTTCTTTTAAAGCAGTTTCGATTTCCTTTTTTGGAACGCCATTTTTTACATCTTGTTCTGTAAATATGGTATTAAAATGTTCTCCAATAACTTCATCTGTTTCGTAACCAAATATTTTTATCGAACCAGCACTCCAACTGTTTATGATAAATTCTTTGTCTAATGTAAAAATCGAATAATCTTGTAAGCTGTCAATTATTTGGCTGTAAAACTCGGCAGTAGGTATGTATTTATTTTTAAGAATCTTCGAATTGTCTTGTTTGTTTTCCATTGGATTTATTTTAGTCGTTTTGTTAAATTACTATTATACTGTGTTGTTGTGTTGTCTGTTCGTTTCTTGCTGTCAGTTTCAAGTTAACAGTGTCCTTAGCCATTTCAGCTAACGTTTCATGAATTGGCGAATATGGAAATTTTAACCAAAAATGTTGATGCGGAGTACAAATCTTTGATTAATCACAAATATGTCTGAGGAGCACTGAACCCATGCTATCGAAAACCCCTTGTTAGCGGTTCGTGCTTCTATTTGTCCGAAGAGAAGCCGTTGCATATTTTCAATTATTTTTTTGAGGTTTGTTAGCCATTAAGCCAAACATCATCAGCAATGCTGTCAAAATTATTACCTGAATAATGAGTGACTTATTTACAAGTGAAATAGTATTTGTCGGTTCAATGGAAAGAAAAAGTAAAATAGTGATAAGTCCTCGCGGAGCAACAAATAATAGAGGTTTTAACGGTAGTTTAGAAAGTTTGAGTTGGATCAATCGAAAAGTAAAAATGAAGAAGACAATGGCTAAGGCCCAAATAAAAGTATCAGCGTTCAACACTTCATTGGTTTCAATTAAGTAGCCGAACAACAAAAAGAATAATGCTCTTATCAAAAATGCTCCTTCTATAGTCAGCTCTTTGAATTTGTTAACTTCTTTGCTTAACTCCTCAGGTTTAAATTTCTCTATCCACTTAAATCGTTTCAACTCGTCAAGATTTCCGATTGATAAACCAAAAATTAAAATAAAAATCAGCCCAGGTAGATGATAGATTTTGGAAACTGCATAAATCAAAACCACAAGCAGAATAATTGGGACAAACTTAATGTGATGTTCAATTTTGCTTAGTAAAAACGAAAGTCCGATGGTTGCGATGAAAGAAACAACCGAAATGATTAGCAATTCCAATCCAAAGTTTCCAAATGAGTTTGTGTAAATTGTTTGATTTAATACAAGAAAGTTGAAGAACAGAACTCCTAAAATGTCTGACAAACTACTTTCATAAATCACAAACTCTTTGTTGTGAGAGGAAAGATTTCTAACGCTTGGAATTGCAATGGCACTGCTGATTACACAAAACGGAATTGCATTTGTCAAACTGTCTTTAAGTCCAAAGTGTCCGAAATACCTAAATGCAAATGCAAGCAAAAAAGCCAAAGCAATCATTGGAACTAAAGCACCAAAAAATGATTTTCTGATTAGTCCGAACTTGGATTTATTAAGTTCAAGTTCTAATGAACCTTCAAGGACAATGAGAATAAGACCGACAGTTCCTATAACAGGAAGAATAGGAGAAAAGTCGGGAAGATGAATGTCCATTAATAAAGTAAGCTGTCTAACAGCCCACCCTAAAAGTAAAAGTAGAATTACTGAAGGAATTTTCGTTTTAGAAGATGTCAGGTCAAACACATAGGCAATGAGTAGAAGAACGCAAAATGTTATAATTATTGTAGATGTCATAGCTTGTGAATGTAAGTCTGTTTTCTGTCAATTCATTTCAAGTTTGCACTGTCGTGATAGCATGACCGTTAACGACAGAGTGTGAATAAACTCCGCCATCCACCATTAATTTTGTTTATAAGTAATCCCCTAAAAATAGATAATTTTCATGAGTAATTCGTATCTTCAATAAAATTAAGAGGTATGAATTTTATTGCTATACAGGATCGGTTTCAGATTTCACTGAGTTCTTTAGAAGATAAGATCACCGCTGATAATCCTGTTCGTTTTGTGGATGCATTTGTGGAGCATCTTGAACTTACTAAGCTTGGGTTTATCATCAATACATTAAAAACAGAAGGTAGACCCTGTTTTGATTCTAAACATTTTCTTAAAATATATCTGTATGGCTATTTAAATGGCTTACGAAGTAGCAGAAGACTCGAACGTGAATGTGCTCGCAACAGTGAACTTCAATGGCTCATCGGTAATCTTACGCCCAATTATCACAGTATTGCTGATTTCAGAAAGGTGAATCCCAAAGCATTGAAAAATGTGTTTAAACTTTTTGTACTGTTTTTAAAAGATGCAGAATTAGTTACTGGTGAAACTGTAGCCATCGATGGAACAAAGGTACGTGCTCACAATAGCAAAAAAAATAATTATTCGCCTAAAAAAATTGATCGTCACTTAGCCTATGTAGAAGAAAAAACAAAAGAGTATTTGCAACAGTTGGATGCTAATGATGTGAATGAGGATACGATAAAAGTGAAAGATATCGAAGCAAAGATTGATCGACTGAAAAAAAACAAAATCAAGTATGAGCTACTTCAAGAACAACTTGTAAAAAGTGGAGAACCTCAAGTAAGTACCACCGATTCTGATAGTCGCGCATTGCTAGTGCAAGGTCAAGTGGTTGAAGTGTCCTACAATGTTGAAACAGCAGTAGACAGTAAATACAAACTTGTTGTTGCTACACACACTATCAATCGTAATGATCGCAATGCTTTAAGTCCGATTGCACTAGAAGCAAAATCTAATTTGGAGGTTGAAAGCATGACTATTTTAGCTGACAAAGGTTTTTTTAATAGTCGTCACTTTCAAACATGTATTGATAATAATATCACGACCATTGTATCAGTTCCAGAAATGGTAAACAGTAATGAAACTGGAACTACCAAAGAGTATATGATGGATAAATTTATTTACAATAGTGAATCGGATACTTATACTTGTCCTGCTGGTGAGTCGTTATATACCAATGGAAACTCCTATTCAAAAACAAGAACAGATCGAAGTGTTACCTATCAATATAAAAAGTATCATACTACAGCGTGCGCGAGTTGTGCAGTAAAAAGTTTATGTACAGCACAAGCAAAACGTGGACGATTTATCGAGAGAAGCGAGTTCGCCGAAGCAGCTGAAATAAATGCAAAAAAATATAAAGAGAACTGGAAGCTCTATCGCCAACGACAAGAAATCAACGAGCATATTTTCGGAACAATAAATCGTAAATGGGGATATAACCACACAAATTTAACTGGATTAGAAAAAGTAAATGGTGAAATGAGTTTAATAATGCTTGTTTACAACATCAAACGAACAATTAATATTCTAGGATTAGAAGATCTATTAGCAAAACTTAAAAACTGGACTCCGGATTATAAAAGGATAGTGCTTTTTATTTTTAAACTGTTCGATTTTAAGTCGT
>JANPHE010000254.1:0-15064 GCA_031424295.1 Segetibacter sp.
TTCATATCCTTTAGCATATCATACTTAGCCAATTGTGCTTTCAGCATTTCTTTGCGCTGCTTTATGTAGTTTTTAATTTCCTCTGCCTGTTGCATTTTAGTCTCCAGCCCCGCAATATTCTTATTTACATTCTTTATTTTATCCAAATAAATATTCCCTTTCGCTACCCCCTCTCCTTTGGAGAGGGTCGGGGTGAGGTCTTCTATAAACTTCATCCCCGTTTTCAAACTATCAAACTGCGGAATGTATGCATTCATTTTTTTAAGAGCGGTAGGATGTTGCAATTGTTCGGTCAGTTGCTGATACTTATTTTGTGCAAATATTTTCTTCGCAGCCAGACTATCTTTCAGGGCTAGTTTCTTTTGCAGTTTCGCCTCTTGCTTTTGTAAGCGTTGCAATGCCTTTACACTTTTTTCTTCTACATCTCGCTGAAGCGTTAGCACCTTTTTGTTGATGCTTTGGTAGAGTGCATCTCTACCCAATATTTGAGTAGTTTTTTCTTGGCCTTTGCAAGTGAAAACCATGAAAAAAAACAACGATATAATCAGGCAACTTTTCATGAAAGAATGATATTGTAAACACAACGTTAATGACTATTTTTTGAAATACCATCAAAATCCAACATTAAATTTTCATTAAACTAAAAAATAATTCGATACTTTTATAGAAGCTAATATTATTAGTAATTAATTTTGTTTCGATTTTTATCAATATTCTAGTAGCAAACTTAAACACCAGCATCATTAGAAGCAATAGAAAGCACATTACAATTGTGCAACCCATATTCGCTTATAAATCATTAAACTACAACTACTATTTTTCACGCAACCCTTTGTTTCAAGCTAACATTAGCCTGAGAAGGCAAAACAATAGTCAGAATCAGCAAAACATTGGCCTTGGACTGTAAAACAAAGCTGTTGGCTAGGCAAACATTGGCTTGGGAACGCCGAACATTGAGCAAATCACATCAAACATTGAGCAAGTATTGTGTAACAATGTCATTGGTAAAAGCCTCAATGGCAGCGTATCTTCAATCAATGACCGGGTATTGCAAAACATTGGAGATGTCCGGTCAAACATTAGCCAGGTACTGCAAAACATTGAGCAGGTCCGGCAAAACATTGGGGTAGTGTTTTGCATTTTTTTGGCATAGAAATTAATTATTATTTCATTGAAAATATTAGACAAGGTTTTGTTTTCTTGTGCTGCTGTGAGTTTTTTTAATATACCTATTGTACAAGCCAAACAGCCCCGCTAGGGAAAAGGCATAATGAATACTGATTAGCTGACAATAGCATCATTCGTAAGAAACGCAGGCTCCCTTTCTAGAGATACTAAGCGGACGAAATAGTAAGTATAATTTTATTTAGGATACCTGTAATAATAGTTTACTAGAAAATCGTTTTCTGTACCTTAATAAAAATATTAATCATGAAAAAAAACGAACACGCTTCCGATGTTGCCCTTATTCGAAAAGTTTATTCAGGTATCCTCTTCGGGGCGTAGAACTTGCGCTTCCGGAAAACGAATAGCAAGCGGTTCTTTGGAGCAGTATAATTGTGTAGGTCTGCTGCTAAAAGCATATGAGAACTTCACAGGTCTTATCCTTCGCATTCAATTAGTAAGCAGTAACTCATTGCGTGAACTGCAAAAAGAAAAGACCTACTGGAAACGTTTCTTCAGAGGCTTCACCACCTTTCTTTACAAAAAAAGAAATTGCTATGACACATACGTTGCCTCTGTACTTAAAATCATTAAAAGTTTTTTCAACTATCTCAACCACGAAAAATGCATTCCAGTTGGGCAGTTTCATAAGCAATTTAAATTACCGCATCAGGCCTATACTCCTATTGTACTACTACCTGATCAACTTAGGTTTTTAATTGCTGATAATGCTTTTGAAAATAGTTTATCTGTAAGCCTTCAACGAACCAAAGATATTTTTGTATTTGGTTGTACCGTGGGGCTGAGGTTTTCTGACCTGATGCACATTAAAAAGCAAGACATTATACACACCTCCAAAGGCTCATTCATCAACATTCAAACTCAGAAGACAAGCACCTATGTTAGCATGCCACTACCCGGTTATGTCAGCAACATTGTAAACAAGTATAAGAAACACACCGGTAAATATTTGTTGCCAACTATATCCTGCAGCCAACTAAATGTTCAGCTCAAAATACTGGCTTGCAAAGCAGGATGGACTTATATACTACCCAAGGTCAGACACCGGCAGGGTCAGCCGTTAGAAATAAAAACCAATAGTGGAAAAACATATCGCTTTTGTGATCACATCACTACACACACTATGCGAAGAACGGCAATAACAACACTGTTGATGATGGGTGTACCGGAATTGGTGGTACGCCGCGTTTCGGGTCATGCCCCGGGAAGCAAGGAATTTTACAAGTATGTAGCCATAGCCGAAGATTACCTGCAAGACAAAGTAAAAACAGCATTTGAACAATTGGTTGCGGTACAGCAAGAAGATTAATCGAATTGAAATAATGCATCAAAAAATGTCTAAATAATGCATTTTATGCTATTTTCACCTTGTTAAAAGTTCTTTGAGATGTAGTATAGGTAAGGGTTTTGGGGGAAAGCATTACTATCCGTTCGGGTTAACAATGGCGGGGATATCTTCAAAGGCTGCTAATAGTTTGGAGAATAGGTTGAAGTATAATGGGAAGGAGGAGCAGAATAAAGAGTTCTCTGATGGTAGTGGTTTGGATTGGTTGGATTATGGGGCTAGGATGTATGATGGGCAATTGGGAAGATGGATGAGTATTGATCCCAAAGCGGACATGGATAGAAGGTGGTCTCCTTATAGGTATGGATATGATAACCCTTTGCGCTTTATTGATCCTGATGGGATGAGCGAAGGAGATTTTTATAACAGAGAAGGTGAATGGCTTTATAGCGATGGAAAAAAGGATAATAAAGCTTATGTGGTTGATAATGTAAATGAATGTACTCCTAAAGGATCGGAAACAACCCAAGTCACAACAGAGTTAAGCGTTTCTAATAGTGAACTTCTAAAGTTAGCAGGAACTTCTTACGGCGAATCATCTACCTCAAATGTCAAAGAAGAGACCTATGCTATATCAAATGCCATCATAAACAATAAAAATGCAAGAGGGGAAAATGCTACAATTAGCTCTACAATAAAGGGATTCGCATTAGCTGCTTCTGATGGTAATGAGAGAACGACACAATTTAATAATACCAATGCTGAAGGAAAGAATGGCACATTTATGCAAACTGCTATTGGCGGTGCTATTAATGCAGTTTCTCCGGGAGGACAAGATTACTCAAATGGAGCAACACATTGGGCTGGTCAAGATATAGGTTCTAGTAGCGAGAAAAGAGCTACAGGAGGATTATTGTTTACAAATCCATCACATGATATGCAAAAGTTGGGAAGCCAAACGGCGAAAAATTCGCCTATTACAACCTTTTATTACAATAAAAAAGGTGTAGCAACAGGAGCAAGAGGAACATATTCTTATACTTGGCAAACGACTGCTGCCTTTGGCGGTACAACATTCATGAAAAAAAAAGATGATTATCTCAAAGCGACAGGATCTCCACGATACTAAAAGTAAATTTATGAATCTAAGTATGAATCTTCTAGTGTTTTTTACGATTTGTTTTTGTTCATGCCAATCTCAATACGAAAGTGATAAAGGCAATCAGATTAACTATAAAAAAGATAGTCTAGCGGTTGATATTGATACAATCTATTTTTATTTAGCGAAGAATCATAAGATTAATTATCAGGAAGTATCTGGACAGTTTATTTATTCGGAAAGTAATTCAATAAAAGACATGCATATAGCAAATTTTATCTCAAAACAAATTGAATCGAAGGTTAGTTACATAACCTATGCTGATGATAAAAAGGATATAATCATTATAGGCAATAAAAACTTAAATCTAGAAACAAAGCTTGACCCAATTTCTATTAAAGTTTATCAGTTGTTGTTTGCGGATAAAAGTTATTTAGTTTTTTTGGGAAAGGCGCAATCCGCTTCTGGTTCTGGTACACAGTTGACATATTTTATTTTGCTAGAGCTAAATGGGAAAAAGAAGGTAGTTAATTTGAATGAATTTGAAAGCCGTTTTGGAAATATTAATAACATTGTTGATTATGATAATGACAAAACTTTAGACTACTTTAAAATAGCTAATGGAAATAAGATGGGGGAGTATCTTTTAAGTGTGAATAATGTTCAAAATAAAGTGCAGATTACCAAAAATCAGGTTTTAATAAGGTATCAGTTTAACGATAAGTTTACTATACTGAAAAATTCATTAAACTAAAAATGCTGAACTTAAAATACAAAGCTGCTCCAATTGAGGTTTTTTCATTTTTCGCCTTTGCAGGTGTTTTTCACCTGCAAATCTATGCATTGTAGTGGGTCAAAAATGACCATTTATCACGCGCCTTTTTATAAAAGCCAGCAGATGAATAAGTATAATCTTCAGCAAAACTACAATAACAAGCAGCAACAGGCCTTTTTATGAATATAATCTTACTCCTGTTTAAAAACACTTTGGTTCCATAATGCAATCCGCAATGGATTTCTTTCCCAAACCTACTATTTTCTATCGTTGGCTTTCACCCAAAATCTTTCTAACACAGCAGGATGATTACTTCAAAGATCTTTAATAATCATTTGCGAGGTGTATTTCATAAAAGATTGTCGAACTTCTTGTAGTTGATACCCTTCTTGTATTTGCCCCCGCATTGAGGCCCGGGCAGGCATATCAAATGTATATGGTTACTCATTATTGCAAACCCATAAACAATAATGGTCTTTTCTTTTACCAAAAACTCAAGACTAGAAACGATAATATCTTTGTATCTATCAGGCTTTAGCAAGTGCTTCTCTGTCCGACTATCCAGGCGGGCATTCTAATATGGTATCTGTGCAATTGTCAGGATAATACTCGCTAAAATTCATAGTCGAATGTAAGAAAAACAATATTAAGCGAGTATGTATTTGCCATTGAATTCACCCTTCAAAAGCGTTGCCTGATTACACCTTTTTGCTAATACACGCAAAGGCAAAAATGATAGCGGGATGCTATATTTTGACAACCGAAAATAAGAGCTTAACGAATATTTTATCAAGTTTTAGGTTACCGGTCACAACTTGTCCAGATATTTCTTAGTTTGACAATATATTCAAAATTATACATTACGACCTAATCAAATGCAGATTAGTCACCGTTTTTAAACTATTTTTGTTTCTATTGCATTTTATGGAAGTAAATGATTTATTAATAGAACAGTTAGCTCACCTTTCCAGATTATCGTTTAAACCTGACGAAAAAGAGGGGATTAAAAAGGATCTTCAAAAGATGATCTCATTTATAGAAAAATTAAATGAAATTGATACAACCAATGTTGAACCCTTAATGTTTATGACAGAAGAGGTAAATGTGTTTAGATCTGACGAAGTCAAAGGTTCTATTTCTAGATCAGAAGGGCTACTAAATGCACCAGTAAAAGACGAGCAGTTTTTTAAAGTTCCAAAAGTGATTAGAAAATAATCAGCCACAACAATTATTTATGCAATCAATAATACACCTTGAAGATATTCTTAAAAGCTACTTTATGGGACACCACGGCATTCCTGTTCTAAAGGGTATCAATTTGGATATTTTTAAAAATGAATATGTAGCATTAATGGGTCCTTCCGGATCTGGCAAAAGTACCCTAATGAATATATTAGGTTGCTTGGATAGCCCCACAGCAGGTCATTATTTTCTAAATGGAAAAGATGTAAGTAAGTTGACCGATAACGAACTTGCTGAAGTAAGAAATAAAAATATAGGGTTTGTATTTCAACAATTCAATCTGCTACCTAGGTTAACTGCAGCAGAGAATGTAGCATTGCCTCTTGTATATGCAGGAATAAATAAGAAAGTACGGATTCAGCGGGCAAAAGATGTATTAGAAAAAGTAGGACTTGGCGACAGAAGCCACCATAGGCCAAATGAACTAAGCGGCGGACAAATGCAAAGAGTAGCAATAGCCCGCGCACTGATCAACAATCCGGCTATTATTCTGGCAGATGAACCAACCGGAAATCTGGATAGTAAAACTTCAAGAGAAGTTATGGAAATATTTGCCAAAATTCAAGATGCAGGCAATACCGTTATACTTGTAACACACGAAGAAGAAATTGCAGCTTATGCCAAGCGAGTTGTAAGGCTACGAGATGGTTTGATAGAAACTGATATTACAAAACCGGTTAGAGGTATGGTAGAAGTCTAATTGCATAATCTCCAACCTTCATTTTTCTCAACTTATAATATTGAACTTTTATTCATTACCAACAATTCCAATCAAAAGCTGTTATTCACAATACACTTTAAAAATTAATTGACAAACAATGGCTTTCAAAATATATACAAAAACCGGCGATGAAGGTAAAACCTCATTAATTGGGGGAACTAAAGTGCCTAAAAGTAGTATTAGAATAGAAAGCTATGGGACAGTAGATGAATTGAATTCATTTATTGGTCTTACCGGCGATTACCTAACTGACGTTCATACAAAAGCTATTTTAAAAGAAATTCAAGACAGGTTATTCACAATTGGGTCATCGTTGGCCTGCGATCCTGATAAAGAGCCTTTGATGAAAATACCAGATCTTAAGGAAGCTGACATACTTCTTCTAGAACAGGAAATAGACAAAATGAATGAAGTACTACCGGAAATGAAAAACTTCATTCTACCCGGAGGGCATCTTGGTGTTTCTACTGCTCATGTTGCCAGGTGTGTTTGTCGCAGGGCAGAAAGGATTTGTGTTGACATGAAAGAACACAATACTTTTGTGGAGCCTCTTGTTATCAAATACCTAAATAGATTAAGTGATTATTTATTCGTTTTAGCACGCTATATCGGTCATATTACTGCAACCGAAGAAATTGCATGGAAACCAAGGCTTAAACAATAAATAGGTCAGGAGATATTTCCATCTTTCATGTGAATGGTTCTGTCGCTCAATGCTGCGAGCTCCTCATTGTGAGTAACTATCAAAAATGTTTGATTGAACTCTTCCCTTAGCCTAATAAACAGCTGATGAAGTTCTTTAGCGTTTTTGCTGTCAAGGTTTCCCGTTGGTTCATCAGCAAAAATAATTTTTGGGTTATTAATCAGTGCTCTTGCTATAGCCACTCTTTGCTGCTCGCCACCACTTAATTGTTGAGGTTTATTCTCAAGCCTGTCACCCAAATTGAGTGTCTGCAATAATTTTTTGGCATTTTCCTGCACTTCTCTTTTCTTCTTTCCTGCAATCCATGCCGGAATGCAGACATTTTCCAGTGCATTAAACTCTGGCAGCAAATGGTGAAATTGAAAAACAAAGCCAATATGTTGATTTCTAAACCTTGCAAGCGACCGCCCTTTCAATAAGTCAATTCGTTGACCTTCAAGATAAATTTCCCCTTTGTCAGCATTATCCAACGTGCCCAAAATGTGAAGCAACGTACTTTTTCCAGCTCCGGATGAACCTACAATACTTACAATCTCTCCTTTGTTTACATCTACATCAACTCCCTTTAATACCTGAAGATTGCCGTACTGTTTATATATATTTTTTGCCAAAAGCATGTAAAAAGCCTGTTTGATAGCTGCAAACCTACATTTTACATGCATATTATGGTTAAAAATTTACGAAGAAGAAAGATGGATTTGGTTAATTCATTTATACAGTTACATTTGCAAAAATTTAAAAACGACTACAGATGTTTTGGACACTTGAATTGGCTAGCTACCTTGAAGAAGCTCCCTGGCCTGCGACCAAAGATGAACTGATAGACTATTCTATAAGATCAGGTGCACCCATTGAGGTTGTAGAAAACCTACAGGAACTTGAAGACGAAGGAGAAGTATATGAAAGCATTGAAGACATTTGGCCGGATTACCCGAGTCAGGATGACTTTATGTTTAATGAGGATGAATATTAAATTCTAAGCGAAATTTTTATAAATAATAAACCACCTATTATCGGGTGGCTTTTTATTTTATACAAGAAAGTACTACTGTTTATAAAACCTAATAGTGTATGCCTCTGTTGATTTGGAAACTAATTTAATACAATAATTCCCTCTGGAAAGATGATTAATAAGCATCCTTTTTATTGAAGTTCCCTCTGAAACTTCCAATTGATTCACCATTACTATCCTACCCAATTGATCAACAACCTGAATATTGAATACACTAGCTGTTGTAGTTTCGATTTTAAGATTAAGGATATCTTTTGCAGGACAAGGATAAACCGAAAAGTGTACACCGCTATTATCAATAGCCCTTTTTATCGGAGAATATTGGAATTTACCGTCATTATCAACCATTTTTAGGCGATAATAATTAATCCCTTTCTGGGGCACCCGATCAATAAAGCTGTAGGCTGGATCATTTACATCCAGTTGACCAATTGTATAAAATTCTTTTCCATCGCTCGATCTTTGTATTTCAAAATGGCTAACATTAATTACTTGCGCGGTCTTCCAACTAAGCAAGTTACCTGTCCCCTTTTTTAATACTAAAAAATCTATCCACTGCAAAGGCAAAACATTACTTACTACTGCAGTTTTCTCTGTGTTGGTGTGAATTGGTTGTTCATTATCGAAATATATGGATGCAAAATTTTTGATCGTATCTCCAATAACCAACGAAGTTTTTGGCTTGATTATAAAGGTGAGAAATCCTCTGCTCATTGGCACATTCCTATTACTATCAACCAATTTTATATTGCCAAATGTCCAATTGCATTTATATAAATCATTGATTGTTAACTGGAAATTATGACTTGTGGCAATCATTCTAAAAGTACTCCAATCCAGTTTATCATCCAATGTATCTTTAATTAGCACATTGGAAGCTGTATCTGTTCCTGTATTTTGAAATCTTATGGTGTATTCAAGAAATTCTCCTATTGCTATTTGCGAAGTAGTAATTTTGCCATTATGAATTTCCGATTTATCGTTTTGCGAAAAAGCATTGGTAAATGCGAAGATGAAACCAACTCCAAGCACCGCCATAAAGTGAAGCTGTTTCATAATAAATCAATTACCAAACAAATGTAACATTTCTATCAATTTGAAAGAATAATTTTTTAGGTCCTTTTATTCATGATTTTTCTCCTATATATTTACATTACTTTTGAAACATAAAACAACTTACAAATGACATCTACTAAGGCATATGCCGCTTTTAACGCAACTTCTCCATTAGCTCCCTACAACTTTGAAAGGAGGGAACTAAGACCTCATGACGTTCAAATAGAAATCGCTTTTTGTGGGGTTTGCCACTCGGACCTCCATACAGTACGTAGCGAGTGGGGTCCAACCATCTACCCATGTGTTCCCGGACATGAAATTGTGGGTCGGGTAGTGAATGTAGGAAAATCCGTTACAACATTCAAAGTAGGCGATTTGGCCGGAGTAGGATGCCTGGTAGACTCTTGTAGAGAATGTCACAACTGCAAAGATGGCTTAGAACAGTATTGCGAAAAAGGACCTACCTTTTCATATAACAGCCCCGACCGGGTGGATGGTATGAATACGATGGGCGGATATTCAAACAATATCGTTACTGACGAGGAATTTGTCCTAAGTATTTCCGAAAAACTTTCACTACAAGGAGTTGCCCCTTTATTGTGTGCCGGCATCACCACCTACTCACCACTTAAACACTGGAAAGTAGGTAAAGGGCATAAAGTTGGAATCGTTGGATTAGGTGGTTTAGGGCATATGGCAGTAAAATTCGCAGTGTCGTTTGGTGCAGAGGTCACACTGCTAAGCACTTCAGCAGCAAAAGCACAAGACGCAAAAAGATTGGGTGCACACAGATTTGCGCTTACTACCGATCCTGAAGAATTAGAAGGGCTTGGCAATTATTTCGACTTTATAATAGATACCGTTTCGGCAAAACATGATTACAATATGTATCTTCAGATGCTGAATACCAATGGAGTAATGATTTGTGTTGGCGCACCGCCTACCCCAACCGAAATATTTGGGTTTAACCTCATTTTCCAACGCAGAAGCATAGGAGGATCTCTAATCGGTGGTATTCCGGAAACTCAGGAAATGCTTGACTATTGTGCAGAACATAATATCACCTCAGACATAGAACTCATTAACATAAATACAATAAACGAAGCGTATGAGCGGATGCTTAAAGGTGATGTTCGTTACCGCTTTGTAATAGATATGGCCACTTTGTAGCACTTGTTTTACCAACAATACAATCCAAAGAAAGAGCGGAAAACGTTGTTCATTAATCCAGATTTTTAATTTAAAAAATAGAATTAAAAGACAATTTGAAGGCCCAACAAAAACGAATGAGAAAAAAAAGTACGAAAATCCAATACGAATATTACATTTGCATCCGGCAAGTCTTATACGACCAGCTCCTATTGAACCCCCCAGGACAGGAATGTAGCAAGGGTAAATGGTTGAGCGGTGCGATGTAAGTAACTTGCCGATTTTTTTTGCCCCAATCCGGCGTTCATCTCCTTCTCAGGAAATTAATAATCAAACCCCTGCTATCTGACTTTACTTAGTATGGTATTTTGCTAATCCTTTCATTGGAGATTTAAGAACGTTGCCTAACTCCAACTCATAGCTATTGCAAAGATCTTGTAATACATCTCTGAAGCCATACGCAACACTCCCAATGAAGTTGATAGGAGTAGTCCAGCTTTCCCGATATTTGTGCAAGTGGTAAAAGAAGAAATCATTTAACCCATCTTCAATTATATTCTCAACCATATAATGACCCCTGTTTTCAGCTAAAAAAATAGCGAAGCTGGCCAGGTATTTATTAGGCAAAGGCATTTTGTAAACATGTTCCAATATTTCATGTGGATTGGTTACAAATCTAGCATCAAAGCGTGACTTCAAATCTTCGTCGAATGTATTATAAAGGTAATGCTGCAACACTATTTTCCCCAAATGTGCACCACTTCCTTCATCGCCCAATACATACCCTAGACTGGCACCGTTTTTTGATATTCGATTGCCATTATAATAGCAAGAATTGGAACCAGTACCAAGTATACAGGCAATCCCTTTGTTGGTGCCACACAACGCCCTGGCAGCAGCTAACATATCGGTATTTACAGTCACCTTAGCTCCATTGATTACTTTTTTCAATACACCAGCTAACATTTTTGAATTCGCAGGATTCCCCAACCCTGTTCCATAATAATGAACTTCGCCAATCTGTACATTCTTCACTTTGGGAATTAATTCCTTGATTAATAGGTCAAAAATTGTTGTTGAATCTAAAAAATAGGGGCTGATGCCAGAAGTAACAAATGATTTTTTCTTGCCATCGGCAATAAGGCACCATTCGCATTTAGTAGAACCGGAGTCGGCAATTAGTATTGTTGGCATGTAATAAAAATAAGCAATTGTTCAACACCAAAATATTTCGAAAATCATATTTTGTCAATTTCCTCCCAATTATTTAAAATGGTGACTGTTTCAAAATGCATACAATTTGAATTCGGATAAGAAAGCACCTAACTTTTGTGCCGCATAACCATTGGCACATCTGGAAAGAGCCGTAGAATAATAGAAAAATATGTATTCAAATTTGTACTTTCTCCAAAAATAAATGATGGTTTCAACGATTTTACAATTACAAAGCAATTTTTATGCATTTTTGCAATTGTTAGCACAAGCTTTATTGTGCAATTTTTTAAAAAAATAAACCATTTGATAATGAAATTTATTCTAATCCTAATCGTAAGTACGCTTATTGCTTCATCTATCCATGCACAAAGCAGCACTTCTGCTGCGCTAGATAAAAAAATCCGGTTTGGTTTCAAATTAGATGCGGGTTCGTCTTGGTTAGGACCTAAAGAAAGCTATGTGCAGAAAGATGGTAGTAAATTTTATTTTAGCTATGGTTTTGTTGCAGATTTTACACTTACTGAAAATTACATTATTGCAACTGGCTTAAATATTAGTCATGCAGGTGGTAAATTATTAATGAAAAATGGTTATGGGTTAAAAGATGACGGAGCGATTGACAATGGAAAGCCCAATGCTTATGCCATCAGCCTTCAATATTTAGAAATTCCATTTGCGCTTAAACTAAAAACAGACGCTATAAAAGGAATTAGATATTATGGTCAATTTGGTACTTACCTTGGTATTAATCTTGCAGCTCGTATGGATGCCGAAATTGACAATGTTACTTATTCTAAAGAAAAAATAACCGGCGAAGTGCCCGTAAATATGGGATTGGATTTGGGCATTGGCATTGAATATCCTTTTAACAATAAAACGTATGGTTCTTTTGGCCTTGGCTTTAGAAATGGTTTTATTGATGCTACAAAACAAAGTTCATGGCATGATGGAAAAGTGAATGTGAATGCATTTTTCCTTAGAACGGCTATTTATTTCTAGAATGAATCATGAGTTTAATTCTCTAATAAAATCTTCAGAATCCAAGAAAATATTGTACAATATTTTATTTAATTTCCATTATTATATCTAGCCAATTTAAACTCGCTTATCAAGAGGCTTATTTATTAATTACACCAAATGCTTTGTCATTAAGTGCAACTTCTCTTCAAAAGAAATTGTACTTGATGACAATCTTATTTTCAGAAAGCGTATATTAGCTTATTTCTATTTATTGATTTTTAATTTTTCTTTTATTTCTAACACCAATTAAACTATTGTTATGAGTAATGTACTTATCAGACTTTTTGTAGAAAAAAAAGTATTGAACCAATTATTTCTATCGCTTGCCATTTTCATTGCAACCTTACTTTTATTTTTAAATGCAAAAGCCCAATGTAGTTTAACGCCACCAGCAAAGGTGCCATTGGGAGCAAACCTAAATGAAGTAGCAGACTATATTCGAGACCGCCCTTTTAATGATGTGTTTAAAAGCAGTAGGATAATGAGCGGTAACATTACCCAACCATTCAATTTTACCTCTGTTTTATTAGATAACAAGGGTTGGCCTTTGCAGGATTTTGGTGTTGTTGTTATGACAGAAATGACGTCCGACATGGGTGGGACTTATACCATTCAATTCAAGGGGCAAGCAACTATACAACCTGTAAGCGGCAGCAACTTTACAGTTGCGAACAAGATATATAAAAGCAGTACAAACACTACAACTGCAGAATTGGTATATCCTGCTATTATCCCAGATGGAACATCTATGTTTATTGGGTTTACCAATACGAGATTCAATGCAACTTCAAATGGCATAAAAGATATTAAAATAATGAAACCCGGATTAACGGTTTCTGCACCAACTTTTAGCAGCCAGTTTCTTACACACCTTTTACGATTTGATTGCATAAGGTATATGGATTGGAGAAAAACAAATGGCAACAACGACTCGCTTTGGGGAAAAAGAACACTTAAAACTTTACCTTCTCAGCAGCAGGAAAATGGTATAGCATGGGAATATGTAATTGAGTTAGCCAACACGCTCCAGAAAGATATCTGGATAAACATACCACACAAAGTTAACAACACTTACATCACCAATCTTGCTACCTTATTGCGAGACAGTCTTTCTCCAAATCTAAACATTTATGTAGAATACAGCAATGAGTTGTGGAATAGCCAATTTGCTCAAACCCAATTCATCAATGAAAAATCGCTTATCGAAGGAAATACACCCGGCAGCGTAATCAACTTTGATAATGTAAATGATCAATTTACCTGGAGAATGCGGTATGTAGCAAAAAGATCTAAAACAATTAGTGATTTATTTAAAAATGTATTTGGTGCGACCGCTATTAACAATAGGGTCCGGGTAGTACTTCCACAACAATTCGGCTTTTTTGACTTTACAGTAAGAGGAGTAGAATTTGTAAATAAATTTTATGGCTTACCAAGCAGGTTCTTTTATGCGCTGGCTATAGCACCTTATTTTGCTACGAATGCATTAGATGCGGTCAATGCGTCAGCCTCCACTACCCAGATATTAAATGAATTGGAATTGCAAATGAACAACATCTATCCTCCATTTAGAAATCAGATGGATGCCTGGGCAGCAAGGGCAGCTTTTTTTGGTTTAAAAATGGTTGCATATGAAGGTGGACCTGATACGTTTGGACCCAACAACGTTAATTCAAAAACAAATGCGAACAGAAATGCCCGTATGAGATTTATATGCAACAAATACCTTACAAATTGGTACAGGTATGGATTTGTTTCATTGTTCAATTGGTATCTGGCCGGAGCCGCTAATTACAATGGACCATTTGGTACTTGGGCGCTAACAGAGAACTTTGAAAATTCCCAAAAGCTGAGAGCACTTGATTCTGTTCACAATGCTGCAGTTCCTGCATTTAGCGCAGGACAGGTTTCAACTGCAACCATTGACCCAAGAATGTTTGCAGGCTTCGATTCACTTCAATTAGGAAATCCATTTTTTAAGCCCGGCATAGGATTTAACGAGTTTTTTGAATACCTCATCCGTGTACCTGCGGGACAAGACGGTATTTATACACTCAATGTAGGGACATGCGCAAATGCTACAGGACAATCCTATAGAATTCAGGTTGATAATAATTCCGGAACTGTTATTACACCGGTGAATAATAATTTTGCTTCTTTCCTGAATGTTCAAATTACCAATATTAGTTTAAAGGAAGGTTTTCATGCCATCCGATTAACTGTTGTCGGTGGATCAAATTTTAGGATCAACCAATTTACTTTAACACGAACTGGAAATTGTACTGGACTGTCAAAGCAACCTTTATCTGTAAATTTTGAGCCTGAGATAAGCGATTTTTCTATTTTCCCAAATCCAGCATCAAATGTAGTTCTATTGAATACCAGAAAAAAATATGCTATAACTCAAATTAATATGGTGAATGCCGCAGGAATTAATGTAAAAACTTGGGCAAGTAAGTCTGGTCTTCAACAATTGATTAGCCTCCCAGTTAATGACCAAGAAAATGGTATGTATATACTATTGGTGAAATTTGCAAATGGCACAACAGAAATGAAAAAAGTTATCATTCAACATTGAGCATATATACGATTAAAAAATGAA
>JANPHE010000255.1:0-4616 GCA_031424295.1 Segetibacter sp.
CGTTATGTGCAATACAGAAAAACCACATTGTAGTAACTGATATTTACAGGATATTTACGGATTAATACATTTGAAAAATGGAGTTGTTACACAGTAATATTAGTTCAACAATTTTAAAAGGATTTTATACAGTTGCAAACGCATTACCTTTTGGTTTAGACAAAAGTTTTTACTGCAATGCTTTGACAATTGAGCTGCAACAATTAGGTTTAAAAATTGACAACAACCAACAACAAGAAGTAAAATATAAAGACCAAAGTATTGGACAATTTACTTTTGACTTAGTAGTAAATACTGTAGTTGTGGTGCAGCTTTCAGCAGACAAAATTTTTATAGCAGACAACACAGACTTAGCAAAAAACTATTTGAAGCTTACAGACTTTGAAGTATTATTACTCTTGAACTTTGGAATAGAAGCAGAACATAAAAGAGTATTTTTAAGCAACAATTATAAGAACAGATAGTTACGGATAATGACCATTGTAACCATCAGTGTTTGATAACAGATTAAAACAGATATTTACTGATAATAACTATTGACTGAAGACCAAAATAGAACGACTGCTAGATGTACTGCACATAACATCTAGTTTTGCAAAAGTTGGGCTTGAAGAAATAAACATCATCTTCAAACCTTTATTCAGCAGTAGTTCTGGCTTGAAGAACAATATTGAGCTTTAGTAAATATCATTGAACAACAAAACAAAAATCAACAACAGTTCCCAGCAGAAGGAATACTAATACCCAACCTTCGCAAAGCCGCGAACGTTGTGTGTCAGCTTAGTCGACAATTCGCAATCCTTTAAAATCTTTATCACTATAAATTGACAAAAAATGGCAAATTTTATCCATTCAAGAGATTATTTTGAAAATGGAAATGTTGTAAGACTAAACTGTGACACTCAATGTAATTTTATGTTATTAGACGACACAAATTTCCGTTATTACAAAAGTGGACAGGCTTGCAAGTATTTTGGTGGACACTTCAAAATGTTTCCAGCTAAAATTGCAGTGCCATCTTCTGGTTATTGGAATGTTGTTATTGACTTAGGTGGTGGCTCAGCTAATATCAAGTATGCTCTTGATGTCTTAAAATAATACCAAGTTGACCATTTACCTGTTCCAAAGCGTTCTCTAACGACTTGACAATTTTATTTAAAAAACTGTTATCGTTTTTTGTTATACCTGTAGTTTGACCTTTAATACTTTCAAAAGACCAAACTTCATTATCAACATCAACAGTAACTTTATAATCAGACATATTTTATAACCCGACCAGCTTTTGGGTTATAAATATGCTTTGTTTGACAGGACGCAGAAGCCAGTACGAGTAATTATTAAACTGCTTGACAAACATCAGTAAAAAATAGGTTGGTGCCGACTTGATAAGCCGAACACACAACATTGGATTTGCTGCAAGTTGGGCAGGACGTTGTAAGCCTCAACAGCTTGCATTTCCCAGCTTTGGTTCCAGCAGACGGAACAATGGTGGACTTTTATTCATAAATTCAACTTTAGATTATTAATTGAGCAGCGGTTATCAGCAGACGGAACGCTAATTCCCAACCTGCAAGCAAGCCCTGTTCGTTGTGCGTCACTTTATGGAACACCCTAAAATTTGCATCTTACTTACAAAATCTGCTATGACAATATTAAACTCAAGGACAATGCTAAAAATGACAATGCTTTTAATTTTGACATTTTTATTTTCGACTGTTTATTCGCAAACAAAAAATGACAATGAAATAATTGCAGAAGGAGGTTCTAAAATAAAAGTAAGACCAGACTTAGCCATTTTCACCTTGACAGTTGAAAAAAGAGATACAGTTGAAAAAAATGCAATCAAATTACTCAATCTTGAAATTGATGAATTAGTAAAAAGTCTTTACAAAATCGGCTTTACCAACAAGACAATAAAAATTTCCGACTACGACATTTCAAGCTCACAAAATGACGAAGACAAAAAACGATATACAGCTTCTAATGTTTTAAAACTTGAATTCGGGCTTGACACAAAACTTATTGACGCATTGTACAAGGAAATTCAAGAGGCAGGACTTAAAGATTTAGACATATCATTTGACACCAAAGTTTCAGACAGTCTTGAAAAGACCACAAGATTAAAACTTGTTCAAGAGGCAATCACTGACGCAAAAATTAATGCCCAAAATATTGCCAAGGCATTAGATATTAAGTTGATTAAAGTGAAACAAGTTTTAAAATATAAAGAAGGGATTTTTGGCCCACCGCCAACTATCAATCAAATAAAATTTACACCACCAAAAGTAGTTGGCGACACACAAATTAGCTATACCACATCATTTGACAAATTTGAAGTTGAAGATGTTGAGTTAGAAGAAAAGATTACAATTGTTTACGAAATTTCAAAATGACAGACAGAGAAAAGCGAACGCACAACAAAAGTATTGCTGCAATTGGGGCTTGACGGAAGTACAATTAGCAGCAGTGCATATCTAAGCTTTATATCCAGCGGACGGAATTCTACCGGTCATTAGTTCTTAACTTCGGCTTTTAGGTATTAATTTAGCTTCAGTACCAGGCAGACAGTTGGTCAATTCCCCAACTGCAGCAATACTCAATCGTTGGCGGTCATGCTAAAATAAACTTCAAAACTTCAAAAACCTAATAAAATGAGAAAGCTTTTCTTGATTATCATTAACGTTCTTGTTCTATCTATTAGTTGTAAAAAAGACCAAGAACAATCTGCCTCTCAACCTGATAGCGAGAACATTCTAAACGAGAAAGCGCACATTGTTGATACATCCGCTGTTATGTCAGTAACGTTATCTTCTCTTACTCTTAATAAAACCAAATTAACATTCACTCCCTCAATCGGTGACATAATACTTTCATCGCCAAGTAAATCTCATCCTACAGGTGTCTTTTCAAAAATAGTGTCTTTGTCAACTTCAGGAAATACTATTAATTGTTCTACTCAAACTTCCAATTTAAATGAAGCTTTCAAACAATTATTCGTGGATTACACCTACGCCGATACTTACGAAAAAAGCGCTCAATTAAGACCCAATAACATTGATAGTGGTGTCCCTGTTCCAAAAGGCTCTCTGCTAAAGCTACCATTCCCTTCTAATTATTCCCTAACCGCAGGATTTACAGTAAAGGGTATTTTGCAATTAAACATTCCAACTGTACAAATTAAATATGCAAAAAGGAAGGGAAACCTTTTTCCCGATACTGTCTTAATATTGGCGAACGCTAATACGAGTGGTAGTAGTTTAGAACTTAAAGCAAATGCTAATCTAAATGTTCCTGAAAAAACTTTGTATACTTTTCATCTACCGACAATAAGAGTTCCAGTAATCGTTGCCGGGGTTCCTTTAATCATTCCTTTTTCTCAATCTGTTGAAGTCAATACTTTACCGCTGAATATTAGCGGCAAAATGAAATTTAAAATCTATCCTGAAATTTCAGTTTCACTTGGTATAAGTTATATTAATGGCGAATGGAAAAACTTATGTTCGGCTAATCAAAATGCTTCTGCTGAAAAGCCAATAAAGGAAGACTTTGCTGCAAATGTGACTGCGAACATAACCTTCTTTAATCCTACTTATAAAATAGGTCCTTTGTTGGCAGAGAACTTATATGGTTTCTTCAAAGTTCCGAATGAACTTGAAGGCAAAATACAAACAATTACTCCTAATTATTCATTAAGCTATAAATTAATAATAGAGGCTGGTATTCACTATAACTTTTGGACTGGATTAAGTGGAGAGAAGTCTTTTACAATTCCTGTTTATAGCACCACTCTTAAGGAAGGAAATTTCTGTTATAAAATTGGTGATACTGCATTCGGAGGAATAATCTTTTACATAGACTCAACAACATCGTGTCCTAATCAACACGGAATGGTATGCGCCTTAACAGACCAAGTAACCACCATAGAGTATCCATATTCAGCGTATCAAACTTGGAGCACAATTGTAGACACGGCAATTGGTAAGGGAAAGCAAAATACAAATACCATTCAGGCAGGATTTGGTACATCAACCTCTAACAATGTAGCTGCCATTTGTAAAAATTACCAAGGAGGTGGTTACACAGATTGGTTTTTACCATCTTTGAATGAATTACAAGAGTTGTATAAACATAAAGATAAGGTTTCGTCCCTTTCCCAAAATTGGTATTGGACAAGTAATAGTTTTATAAATCCGAACTTCATTGTTTATGCGTATGAAGTGAACTTTTCAAATGGTACTCGTTCTTCAGGGTTTATAGACGCAAACGTACGAGCCGTTAGAAATTTTTGAACATTAGATACTGTGAAAAGCACGAACCGCCAACAAACCGTTTGCCGTTATTGGGGCAGGAAGTTGGAGCAATCAACAGCATCTCATTATTGTGCTTTTGTTCGGGCTTGAAGTTCTTTATTGAGCTTTTGTTTGTTACATTTACATCCGTTCGCTGTTGGGCTGAAGTTCGTGCTGAAGGACATAAAATACCCCAACAACGGCAAGCGGGCAATCGTTATGTGCAATACAGAAAAACCACATTGTAGTAACTGATATTTACAGGATATTTACGGATTAATACATTTGAAAAATGGAGTTGTTACACAGTAATATTAGTTCAACAAT
>JANPHE010000256.1:0-3523 GCA_031424295.1 Segetibacter sp.
CATCCAAAATACAAAAAGGCGCCGGCTTGATCAGATAGATAGAAAACAACAAAGCCGTTGCTGTCAATGTCTTTTCTCCTCCACTCAATTGTCCGATACTGCTTGGTCGTTTCCCTTTTGGTTTGGCTATAATGTCAATGCCGCTTTCGGCAAGATTGGACGGATCAACCAATATGAGGTCTCCCATGTCTTCTTCAGAAAACAATGTTTTGAAAACTTTTTGGAAGTTTTCTCTTACTGCATTAAAAGTATCAAGAAACTTTTGATTGGCTGTAGTCTCTACTTCCTGAATGGTTTGTAACAAACTTTCTTTTGCATCTACCAGGTCATTTTTTTGCTCAACAATAAAGTCGTAGCGCTTTTTCATTTCCGTATAGGCCTCAATAGCAGTTGGATTTACTTCACCCATATTCTCAAGACGCTTCTTCATCCGGTCGGATGCTGTTTGCAACTCCTCAATCGGCGTTTCAGTCAATCTTGGTTGATCCAGTACATCATCCAAATTGATCCTGAATTCTACATTCAACCGCTCTTTCATTCCTGCCAGTTGAAGCTTCAATTCATTGAGTTTGTCTTTTATTTCTGTGAGCATGTGTTCGTGAAGGTCTTTCGTTTTTACCTTCATCCGCAACTCGCTTTCCTTATTGCTTAAGGTATTTCGTACATTATAATATGCCTGATCTGCTTCATTCAACTTCTTTTCTTCATCCTCTTTCATCCGCATCAAATTCACAAGAAATTCATCATTGTTATTTAATGTGGATTCATTCTCCACTATATTTTTCGAAGCTTCTTCCAGTTGCAACTTGTTGTTTTCAACTTGCAGCGTCAGGTCATTCAACTGATTGCTTTTAAATTGCAATTCCGTTTTCAATGCCGAAATTTTGCTTTGCTGCCTGGTAAGATTCAGGTTGCTTTCATTAAACTGCCTGTTCAATTCATTATAATCCTGCTCGGCATTCTTATAATCCTGCTCCTGCATCTTCATTTCTTCAGTAGCCGCATGAATTTGTTCATTTAGGCCAATAAGTTCTTCACTTACATCTGAAATTTCGTCCTGGCTATTTGCAAGGTTTGCTTCCAGGTCTTCGAATCGTTTTTGGCTTGCTGTCTGTGAAGCATTCAGATTTTCCAGTTTATTCTGCAACGAAAAAACCTGATTGGTAAGGTTGCTGATTTCATATTGCGCTTGCCTTATCTGGTTTTCTTTTAGCTGGTTATTATACGCAATCACTTCATCGTGCCTTGCCTGAATATCTGCTTTGATGACATTTACGATAGCCTCCTGTATTTCAATTTCTTTCCAAAGCTTTTCAAGGTTCTTGGCTCTACCAATTTTTTTACCTTCAAAAAGACCAACACTTCCTCCACTTAAAGAATACTTGCCTTTTACAAACTTACCATGTTTTTCCAAAACCACCCCGCTATTAGAATCTTGTAATGAAGATTCATCTTCTGCGATGTAAACGTTGCACAAGAGGTATTCAGCAAGGTTTTTGTATTTTTCATCAACTTCTATAACGTCCAGAGCCTTAATGGTATTGGAAGGTTGATGTTCCTCTGTTTTCTTAAAATTATTGATCCTGTCAAGCAAAAAGAAGTTAGCCTTGCCTTTTTGATTTTTATCCAACAAGTAGATGGCCTGCATTCCTTCCTGCAAATCGTTTACAACATAGTAGTTCAGGTAGGGCTCCAATACGTTTTCAACTGCAGCACGGTACTCTTCTTTTACGTAAATCGTATCGGACAAGATCGGAGCTGTATAATTCCAGTTTTCATTTTTATGAAGAAACTTGACACTTTCCGGATACCCCTCCATGCTGTCAATCAAACTTTTCAGCAATGCATGTTCATTTCTTTTGCTATCCAGTTTACGATTTTCTTCAGCAAGATTATTGCGCAAACCTTCCATTTGCTGTTGGGTTTCCAGTATTCTTAGCTTAGTCGATTCGTGTATTTCCTGAAGCTCTAATAATTCTGCTTTTTTATGTTCTAATTCTTGTTCTTTTTCAATGCGTTGTTCTTCCAATTGTTTCAATTGACCATCGCGCTGTTGACGTTCATCCTGCAATTGAGCGATGGCTCTTTGAAGGTTCATTATGCTGGTATCAGCAATGGCTACTTTTTTCTCGGCATCAAATTGTAAACGTTGCACCAGTTGATACTTTTTTCTCAGTTCATCTACTGCAACCCGCTTATCATCAAATATTTGACGACGATTCTGAACATCTATTTTCACATCATCTACCTGCTGCTGAAGGGTGATCAATTTTCCTTCTTCATCTGCTAATTGTAAGGTAGTAAATTCAATGCTCTCACCTATTCCAGTTAATTGACCTTCAGCTTTATCCAAAAATGATTTGATGCTGGCTTCCTTTTCTTTAAGGTATTGAAGTTTTTGCTGAGCAAGTTTCTTTTCATTTTCATGTGTTCTGAGTTTTTGTACCAAATCATTAAACTCATGCTGCATGATCTGAAGTGCTTTCTCCTGTTCAATGAAGCCTACTTTTTCCTGTTCAATAGCCGCATCTTCGGTCGCTATTTCAGCCTCCAATCGCACTTTCTTGTCAGTCTCAGTTTCCTGCTGCTCGTTTAAATGATGGTATGTATCATTGAAACCATGTAGCGAAGCTTTTGCAAGTTCCAGTGATATTTCTTTGTAATCCTTTTTGATTTCGAAATACTTCTCAGCTTTTTTTGCCTGGTTTTCAAGCGATTTAAGTTGGTTATTGATTTCAAATAACAAATCTTCTATACGATTGAGGTCTCCTTCGGTGGCATCTAATTTTGCTTTCGCTTCTTTTTTCCGAGTCTTGTAGATGGTAATGCCAGCAGCTTGTTCCAACATACGGCGGCGGCTATTTTCTTTGTCGCGGATAATGTCGTCCACCATGCCAAGTTCGATGATGGCATAGCTATCGGTGCTGATACCTGTATCCATAAAAAGGTTATGGATGTCTTTCATTCGACATGTCACATCATTAAGGCGGTATTCGCTATCCCCGTTTTTATAAAATTTCCGGCTAACGGTAACAGTGCTAAACTCTGTTGGTAAAAGGTTTTTAGTATTTTCAAAAGTGAGACTCACCTCTGCCAAACCACTTGCGCTTCTTGTCTTACTACCATTGAAAACCAATGCTTCCAGGTTCTCACTTCTTAATGCGCTGATTTTTTGCTCACCTATCACCCAACGGATGCTATCAATGATGTTGCTTTTGCCACAACCGTTAGGTCCGATGATACCTGTTATACCCTCATCGAAATTAATGACTGTTTTATCAGCAAAACTCTTGAATCCCTTGATTTCTAAACTTTTAAGTCTCATGTCTTTACTATTATAAATGCAGGGTTTTGAATAAAATATTGAGGAACAAGTGATTTCAGTTCATCATTTTCACATCATCATTCTGCATTCTCGCAACTGCGAACATACTATAAAACAGCGACTGCTGCTAGTGTTGGGTAGATAATGTGTATAGGGTGTGGATTTGGTTGTGTTAAGTGGGGAAAAAGCAAAATCGGA
>JANPHE010000257.1:0-45450 GCA_031424295.1 Segetibacter sp.
CCGCAATGCCTGTATTGCAAGCTTTTTATCATAGGCAAAGTATATCTGCATTTAACTAATTGATTGATGAAGGTAGAATTTTTGATCTACTTTTCTTTTTCGAATACAAGCACTACTTTATTGAAATCGGCAGACGCATTGATTACTTTTTTAAAATCTTCAAACTGGCTCAAGGGGTATTGAATTTTTCTATAATCTTCAATAATATTGATAGTAATAGTTTTGCCGGACACCGTATAAGAACTAACAAAACCCATGGTCTGTTCTTCTCCATCTTTGTGTGTAATTTTAATTTTAAGGTCGTCCAGATTCTTTACTTTATAACCTGCAGGAATGTCTAACAATATTTTCCTTTTAAGCGTGTGTGGGTAAGGCAGCTCAATAGAAAGTTGTCTTGGTTTCTCTTGATACATTTGCTCTTGTGGGCCAATGATATCTCCAATTTTTATGAGCACTTTATTTCCGGCTTTTTCTATCATATCTGTACTAACTACATCAGCAGAAATAATGAGTGGTTTGTTTTCTGTAAAGTCAGTAAGTAATGAATTTTCTATTTTAATATTTTTGATATCGGTGCAGTTACCTACTGATTTAATAATTTCTTTGGTAGCCTCGTCTTGTTTTTCTTTTGGAAGAAAATTATAAATAGGTCTATAGTTAGCGGCTCCATATCCCGTTAAAATCTGCCTGGTGTTTATGATTAGGCTATCAATATCTGCACTAAATTTTACTGTTGCTTCCATGTCGTGTGAGTGGTTTTCGTAAGAAAGCATTTCTATATCTCCAAATGCACCAATAGCACTGGTAAAGGTGCCAATTGTTGTTGCTTTTAGAAACAACCCTTTTGTACCTGACCAGAAAAAAGGGATAAATGGATACCTAAGTTCTACACTTGTTGGAGAAAGGTATTTTTTACTATTTGGGAAATAGAAAACAGCTTCATCAATTCGGTTCCAATTTTCGAGTTCATCATCTAGTGGCAATTCATTTCTATTGCTAACAAAAACAATTTGGTATTTAATAGCAGCCTTTTCAAAAATGTTTGCAAAAAGCCTCATGATGCCCCGATCGTCTGCGCTCTTGCGTTTAATGATTTTATCAACTGCAGAGGCGTCTTCGCCAATCAAATTCTTATCGATGTTGATGGTTTTTTTTATATAATCTTCTACTGCTATTATCTGTGCCTCTTCATTTTTTGTATTGTCCAACTTGATGGTAGAAAGCATAGCCTCAATAGCCTTCTCTTCTTTTGGGCTTATTGAAGTATAGGATGCGAACACCCGCTTTGCATACTCTTTCCAGGTGTATATTCTAATGTTTGGATTGGTTGATAAATTGTAGCTTAATTTATATTCTACCCGTTTGAGATAGCGGGTCCTGACCGAATATTTTTCTTCATCCAGTTCGGGAATATTTTATGCATAGCCAACAGTTATTCTTTGGTCATTTATCAAACTATCAGTACTTACTGTATAACCATTAAACCCTTTGGCATCAAACTTTAGGTGTTTGGGAATAGACAAAGAAAAAAATGTTTGTTGGTAAGGCGTAGTAGAACTTTGAAAAATTTCTGTGCCAAAATAACTGGGTTCTTTTTTTGTTGTATAAAGGTATTCTATTTCTGCTCCTTTCTCTACGCCTTCCATGGCAAAAAGTTTGTATCGTTGACCTTCCTCCTCTATCTCTTTTATTTTTTCAGAAGGCACATTAATAATCTTTCCACTAGATAAAATGGCCCGGGCTTTCAATTGTGTAATTTCTGCTCCGGGATAAACAGGCAGATAAACTTTATTAAACATCTCAATACCCTTGTCATCATTAATCTTGAATATCCGATGATAGGTCACGTACAACATTATGTTCTCGCCTTCTAGCTTATATTCTATGCTTCGGTCATCTAAAATGCCAACCGCACTAGCAGCCGTGAACTCTTTAGAGACATTATGTTTTTCCGGAGTTTCAATCCATTTTGCCCGATGACTATAATCGAATGTTTGCGCTTTAATAAATCCTGTACTAAATAAAAAGGCAGCTACCGCTACTATCTGCTTCATAATTTTTTGATTGATTATTTCTTCTTTAAAACCAGTTGTTTTTTATATTGGCTTACTACTTCTTTTACCGTTTCATTCCATTTTGAGAAATCATTTGGTTGTAGCATCATACATTCCGATTTGAACTGCTGTTCTGCAATTATTTTATTGTCTTTCAAAGTATAATTGATATCAAATGCAAAAAGGTCATTTTTGAAGTGGTGGTTTTCTGGCACATAGCTTACTTCAAAATCTTTTGGCAAATCAAGAATGGTATAGCTTTTTAGTTGGTACAAGAAGTCGTTGTCCACACCTACCTTTCTCTTGGCAGTATCAATGAGCGAAGCAAAACTGAATTTCGTTAAGTTCATATTAATGTACAATTCATCAGCTACTTTTTTACTATAATCAGGTATTTCAAATTCGCTTTTCAAGTTCATTTCTTTATTCATTGAATTGGTTCTGGTAACAGAATAATCATTCATAATAAACTTGTTACTTCCTTTTGATAAACGGGCTTTTACATAATCCTTTGTATCTTTTTCATCTCTATACAAAAGACTGTTATAAAGGTCAATGCCAAAATAACCGTTGTAATAAACACTGCTTTTTCCTGTAATCCCGTTGCTGTTGATAGAAATGAACGTGCTATCTACAACAATATTTTTTTCAGATGAAACAACTGGAACAGTGATCAGTTTGTACTCATTTTCATTTATACCTACCATAGCTTGTTTGTCCTGAATACCCTTACTAGGAATTCCATAAATACAATTGGGGTCTGTGCCATCCAGAAATATCCAATCATTGCCAATGTTCACAGTACTGATCATGTGATTATCCGTAATTGGGAGCGGTACTTCTGTGTATTTGTAGGGGATATCCCTTGTTCCTATCCAAGTGAAATAAGCTTTTAACCCAGCCTCTTTTAATAAAGCGGTAAGCAAGCTAGCCATGTCTTTACAGTCGCCATAGCGTTTATTGCAAACATCTACAGCTTGCCTAGGAATAAACCCTTCCAAACCATTTTCAAAGGCTACATATTTGATATGGTTTTGAACCCAGGTGTATATCTTTTTTGCTTTTTCATTTTCTGTTGTTGCGTTGGCAGTTAAACTATCTGCCAATTGTTTCAATAAAGGCGATTCTTGTGCATTTACATTCTTCAGAAAAGCATAGTTCCAATTGTATAAATCCTTGACATCCGATAAAAAGCTAATTTTTTCTCCATTATCATTTTTATAAGATGCAATTCGGATAATCACATGCGGTTCAAAGTGTGACCTTGGTGGGGCATCTCCATACCTGTCTTTGAATTTAAGATCTGAAGATGTAAATGTGTAAACGGTTTGCCTTCCTTTCTTTTCTTCTGTCACAAGCACTTGCTGCGATTCATTGTTTTTAATGATGTATTTCAATTCCATATCATTTGGACAACTTACAGTAAAACGAGCATTTATTACAGGCATATAGCTGGTAAAATAAAATGGTATCAATAGATGCGCATCTTTCAAAAACTCTGTATAAGATACATTAGATATTGAACCTTTCGTCATAGAGGGAAAATCAAATGCGGTTTCTTTGGAGTCGTCAAAGAAAATACCACTACTGGTGGAAGATTCGGTTTTCATATCGGTCACCTTTATCTTCCTGAACCTGTTGCCATCGGGTACCTTTGTATAAGCTTCCAAGTCTGAAATGACTTCAAAAGAACCATGGTAAATTTTGTATCGGTTATAGATACCATTTGCTTTGTCATCCAATGCCAATATTTCCGTTACCTCCTTGGATTCCGCAACGGGTTGATTGTCTTTTAGAAAAATTCTGGTATCCCTGTTTGAATTTAGAATTACAGCGTTTTCACCGGGAAACTTAGTTAATACTTCTGCAACCGATTGGGCATTGGTTATAGAAGCGGATAACAAAATGCAACACCAACTAATAAATTGTTTCATGTATTAAAAATAGTGTAATCATTACTTTATGCTCAAAAGAACACCGTAATAATAGGTTAATGTCTGCAAAAGCTTGCCAGTGTTGTCATAAATTTTCTTTATGCCATGCCTTTCGCTGTTATAATATTGTTCTTCTGTGTTCAGCTTTCCATTTTCCCACCAACTTTTTACTGTTCCATTCAGATTGCCGAAATAATAGTTTTCTTCTTTTTCTAATTGCCCGTTAGGATAATAGATTTTTTTTACGCCATGATCAAAACCTGCGACTCTATTACCCTCTACAAATGGCTTTCCAATAGAAGAAAATATATTCCTTTTTCCATTCACTTCATCTTCTTCCATATCAAATTCAACACTTTTTGCACCATTCTTGTAGTAGGCAATAACTTTTCCGGCACCGCCTTTTAATGGGATGGAGGGTACCAACTTACCAGACTTGTCTTCATAACTATAACCTGTCAATAAGCCATTGCTGTAGTTAAATACCAATGCTAAATTGTTATTGTCTCCATAGATTCTAAATTCACCGTCCATTTCGTCATCAAAATAGTTGATTTCTTTATCCAGGGTGCCATCTTCATTGTATTTTTTGATTAACCCGTTTAGCCTCCCCATTTTATAAACCTCGGAATAATACAACTTTCCGTTTTCGTGGTAATATGTCCATTTCCCATCTTTATCTCCCATATTATATTGTCCCTCCGTTTCCAGTTTTCCGTTTAGGTAATAACTTTTTACAGCGCTATCTTTTATTCCGAATTTGTAATACTGGATATAACTAGGTGTTTGGTTTACAAAAAAAGTTTTGTGCTCACCATTAAGGAAATGGTTTTTATAGGTAGAAGTAATATAGTTAGCCCCATTATAGTTTTTATAAATGAAAGCCGAATTTCCTTGCGGGAAGTCAGTTTCTGATATCGCTTTGCCAGTAGTATCAAATTGGTTGATAGCTACGATCCAACCCGAAGTATATCTTGCTTCGTAATCAATCTTACCGTTGGGGTGATAGAATTCCATGTACCCATCTAACTCACCTTTCTTATAATCACTTTTAGAGTATACCTGACCCATATAATTATAGTCAATGTGAAGTCCTTCGTTCATTCCTTGCCGCACTTCTCCTTCATGGTCTTTATTTCCATTTATATAGTATGATATTTGGTAGCCGTCTTCTTCATTATCTTTGTATTGATTTTTTGCAGCTATGTTTCCATTGTAGAAGTAAGAAATTTTCTCGCCATTTAGCAAACCATCTTTGTATTGCGCTAATGACTTTATTTTTCCATTTCTAAAATAAAAAGTAGTCTTGCCACTTCTAAATCCTTCTTTGGTAAAATATCCTTCGCTTGTTTTATAGCCATAAGGGTCATAAAAAATAAGATTACCTGATCCATTGCGACTTGTGCTGCTGCTAATAATTTTTCCTTCCTTATCAAAAAATTTAAGATCTCTCAGTCTTCCTTTTTCATAAATGGATTCGCTAAAAACTTTGCCATCTATATCAAAGTCCTGGTATTTACCTTCTATTTTACCATTTACATAGGTGGCTACAGTCATTGGTTGACCGTTGTAATAAAACTCTTTAAAATCGCCATCCAAATCGCCATTAATATAATTGTAGGTACTTTTTAATTTGCCATTGTTGTGGTATTCTTTCCATAAACCTGTACGCTTGCCAGCAGTTGCATTGCCTTCTAATTTTGGCGTACCGTCTTCAAAAACTTTTTTGTAAATCCCGTCAGGTTCTCCTTTTTTATAAGCTGCTGTAGTAGCGAGATTTCCACTTTGGTAGTAATAGGTAAAGATGCCTTCTTCTTTGTCTTCTTTATAGGTTCCTTTATAGTTAAGATTATTGTATGAAGTCTGTGAGATGAAACTTCCATCTTTTAAACCCTCTTTGTAATTCGCTATAGATTTCACTATTCCATTATAGTAGTAATTGGTTTCTTTTCCATTTACTTCCCCACCTTTATAAGTTCCTTCATTCATGATAGTGCCGTTGTCGTACCAGCTCATACTTTTGCCATCAACCTTTCCATCTTTATAAAATGATTTTTCATTGAGTTGCCCATTGAGGTAATAGAAAGCCCATTCTCCGTTTTTTTCTTGTTTATCATTCAGCAATCCTTTTGATTTTAGTTGACCATTGCTGTAATAAAATTCCCAAGGTCCTGTTAGCACCTGGTTTTTTCCTTCACCCGTTACTTTGCCCTTACCCCAAGGCAGCCCTTCGCTATATAATATTCTTTCTGAAATTGCCTTTCTTTTGGAAACGATCAGTTCTTGCGTTGCCCTTATGTCATTTATGTAGGGTGCATACCAACCAATGACGTCATCCATCTTTTTCTTGTTTCGTTTTACGTATTTCTGAATGTACGGAAGGTCAACATTGCTAAACAAAAAATACATCAAAGGCTCAAATTGGTCTTCTTTGAGAACAGTTTCAAATAATGGAACATAAAATTGCATCCAGAAACTGTTGTCTGTAGGCGAAAACTTTAATTTTTCAAATATCATTTGCAATTGTCTAACTACAGGATCTTCCAGATCTGTCTTTAGTTTGTATCCATTATCCAAAGCTATTTTACTTAGCAATATTTCTTGAATTTCATCGTAATTGTCGCCACTTCCAGATTTGTATGAAGCAGCTTTTTTTGAAACTTCATCACTGCCTTTTGCTATTGATGCCATCATTTTAATAGAAGAAGTGCTGAGTTTATTTTCTGGGCCAACCATTAAATTGGTAGCATAACTTAGCATAGCAGCTATCATATTTCCTTCTTCGTATGCAATATTGCCAAGATGATAATGTGCTTTGGCATAATAGGGGTTGATCAAAATGCATTGCTGAAAATTCTTTTTGGCTTCAGCCATCTGCTTCAGCTTATAATACGTTATCCCTTTGTTGAAATAGGCCAAATAAGCATTGTTGTAATGTTTGATGTATTTATCATACCACAGCAATGCTTCCTGGGATTTGCCCAAATTGTCCAGGTTGTTGGCAATCATGTTGTACCATTCATCTGCTTTTTCGGGGTAAAGTTTCAATCCTTGTTCAGCCACCTTTTGACTTTCGGCAAAATTGCTGTCTGCATAATAGCTATAGGTTAATCCGGTAAGCACCGTTTGGTAATTAGTATCGCCACGTGGTATCTTATTGTAGATAGCGATAGCTTCTTTGTACTTTTCTTTGTCATATAAGTCAACTGCCTGTTTGATGAGATCTACGCTATTAACAGTTGTCTGCTGTGCAGAAACACAAAATGAAATAATAATGAAAAATACAGATAGGTGATATTTGAAATTAAACATGCTTACTTATATTTTGATAGAAAGTACCGAAGATGCAACAGAATGATCGAATAACAAATTATTTGCATTAAAATAAATATTGGCTGATGTATTTTAAGGGATATTTAATAGTACTTTAATAGGTAGATGACGACCAATATGTTGTTGCAAGTAATGTTTTACTAATGTTTGTTTGTTTTGCAAATAGCATAAAGAAATTTCTTTTCGCCTTGGGATAAGTTTTTATTCTATGAAAGTTATTATAAAAAAAACCCGCCTTTTGGGCAGGTTTTTTTTAATAATGATAGGAAGTTTTTCTTTCGCGTGGGGGGTCTTATGAAAGAAACCCTGCGATGATTACGAAAGTTACCCAAGCCGTGGTCTCTGGCAAGCACACAATGCTTGGAAAGAAGACCCAAGCAAGACGAAAAGAAGATATCGGATTTACAACTAATTGATTAAGAAAAGCTAAGAAAAACGTTAGTCAAAATGCTAAAAAAATTTGTAAATTCCAATAACGATAATTATTTTATTTTTAAACCAAAAACATTTACCATGAAAACATTTTTCAAACGATTATGTTTAGTATGCTTATTAGCACTTCCATTAAATCTTCTAGCTATAAATGTCAATCATTGCAGTGAGAGGATTTGGACAAGTCAGGGTTGGATTCAAATTGAATGGTCATATGCAACTGATGACAACGGAAATAATTATAATTTCGGGACTGCTGCAGTTTTTTTTGATGGCGAATATATAGGTTCTATATACTTTGGTGGTGGTTCGCATTCCAATATAAATGACTATATAAGTTGTCAGAATCAAATTTAATTTCTAAAAAAACTTTTATAACCTCTAAATTTAAAATCATGAAACAAATAATTCCCTTTCTATTTTCCTGCTTCCTAATCATTGCATGTAAACAAGAGGAGATAGCAATGAGCACTCCTAATAAAGCAGAGGAATTAAAAAACAATATTGATAAAACTCAAGTGAGAACTCAAGCACGTTCTTACACTGCTATAGTACCCTATCAGCAACTCGCTCCACAAGTAAAATTTTATACCGACTTACAAAGTGGAAAAATTGATACACGGGAGATACATATTTTTATAAAAAGTTCGGGACTACCACTTGAACCTGAATTTGAAGAGTGGAGCGATACACATACGCTTCAAGAGGCAATACAGCTATTTGACGCTTATAGTATTAGTGAAAGTAACAACAAATACATAAACACCTTTAAGCAATATGAAGGTTGGCTGTTATTAACACACTACGACTTGCTGTCAACAAATTCTGAAGGAACAGTTGATAATGTTAAGCTTATACTTAATCGGCTTATTGAAGCAAAATATGAAGGGTATGGCTTACTATATTATGCACTTGATTATTTAAGGTCAAAAGACGAATCATCCTCAGTGATTTCAAATTTCGCCTCTCGTATCATTGAGTCATCTACTTCATCATCCAATCCAAATCATACCACTCTTGCAGAAACCGATGTCCGTACGAATGGCAAACCATTACCACCTGGACTTTTAGACATGGTGAATAAGCACATTGAACAAAAATCAGCAAAAAATACATATTTGGAACAAATACGCACCTTTCTTTAATAGGGAAGCCCATGAGCAAATGGTAAACCGCAAAAAGCCCTTTAACGAGGGCTTTTTTCTCGTCCGCGAGGGGGTGTGTCACGAATGAAAAAAGTGTAGATAGCTCTTTTCCGCCGTGGTTGGTGCCGCGGTTGTTGTTCTTCACCAAACACCATAATGCACAAGTATTTAAAGGGTATTCCCCCACTAGTCGAGTGTTCCGCAGGATCACTTCGATTTCCATAGTATTTGTTTTTCTTCACTAACCACTACCGAAAAAACCCAGAACCTATTATCATTTCCCCCTCCTTTTCTCCTACTCGTTCAACAAAGTCATTTTACACTCGTCCGCATGGGGGTCTCCTGAAAGGGACCCTGTGCTGTGTACGTAAGACGCTGTTGTCAGATAATTTGTAGCCATTAATTCTTTACCGGACATAATTTTCAAAAAAAATGTAAACCCGCACCACACATAGCAATCTGCTTTCATTGTGTTACCATAACCATTGACAAACAAAACCGCCCCGGACGATACGGGGCGGACATCAAAACAATCTATAATGACAAAAGACTAAGAGACTGATGGAGGAGCTGGTGGTGTATCTTCAACTGCGCTGCTGCCTTTATCTTCTAGCAGCGATTGATTGAAAAACAGTTTAGCAGCATCGGGATTGCCTATGTTGTTCATGGCAATTTGCAATACATTTTTGGTCATTAAAGTAGCCAATGCAAGGCGGGCATCTTTTGCTTCCTGGCGCATATCGCTTACTTTGGCAATTTCTGCCAGTTGTACACCACGAGCTTCTTTAAACCTTTCCGGATATGCTTCAAATTCTTTTGCAATAGTGTCGCCTATAGCAGTCCTATGCGTAGCTGAGGCAGAGGCAAGGCGCTTCATCAACGTTTCAGCCTTTTCCAATGTTATTTGGCTAAATTCAGACCTGCCCAGTGGAAAAAACTCTTGTAGTTGGGGTTTGTTTGTAAGAAGCCCTTCTATAACAAGGCCGCTCGATTGCATAGAAGCCTTAAAAGCATCCATCACCAAATTCATACTAGCGGTTCTACTTTTTTGAATAGCAGCCCTAACATCTAAGTCGGCAATAGCACCAAAAAAGACTTCGTAGGCGGCTATGGTTACATTCAGCATTTCGCTGTAAACACCACCTGTGTTTTGAACGGTTAGCTTTTTTAAAAAGTCATCTGTAAAGGCGCGCAACTCTTGTTTAGAAATTTTTTCGTCCATAAATAAAGGAAGAAAAAAACGAGATAAATCGATCATAAAAAATAATTTTAGTTGACAACTAAGATATTAAATGCAATCTATTTATAAAAAACTATTCATTTGTTTTTAACAATTATTTACATTATTTCTTTAACACATAAGTGTGACCAAATTTTTTAAAGAATGTAATCTGTTTGGGTAGAATGACACCGGATATTTCGCCGGTATGTGTTATTAAGTATTGAATGGCATCGGATATTTTGCCGGTATGTGTTTTTAGGTTTAGAACGGCACCGGATATTTTGCTGGTGTGTGTTTTTGGGTTTAGAATGGCACCGGATATTTTGCCGGTATGTGTTTTTGGGTTTAAAATGTCACCGGATATTTTGCCGGTATGTGTTTTTAGGTTTAGCATGGCATTTTAAGTTTTCACTGTGCCTGCCTAAAATGAAACAAGTCACAGCATAAGAATATATCCCAACTAAGTCCGAATTTTGGTTTTCTTTTTTCTTGATAAAAAAGAAACAAAAAATCAAGCCTGCATAAAAAAAGCTAAAAATTTGTATGCCTGTCTAAAATGAAACAAGTCACAACATGAGAATATGTATGAACTAAGTGCGACTTACAGGCATTTAATAAAACCTAACTTTAGTAACCCCTGTTTCATTTCTTAACGACAGTCATACAAATTTTCTTAACGCTTTTTTGATGAGGTCCTTGGGGGAATGGGATAATGGGATAATATGCTAATATGCTAATGTGCTAATGTGTCTTATTGTTGGCTGTTGGTGATCTTCACCCACAGCGGCGAATAATGAATGGTTATTTTTTGGGGTTATTTATCTTTTTGTAATCAGATTAGGTATTACACTACCATCCTTTCTTTGGTTGGCAAATACATAGCGGCCACCACTGTTAAGGGGTTGTTGATTGTTGTTTTTGCCCGACCATATTATCATCATGTTGCCCGTCCATACTGCATTGGCATCGCCGCGGGGGGTGGGGGCATTGGTATTGGTTAGGGTGGTCCATGTATTGGTTTGTGGGTTGTAGCTTGCCGTAGTATTTACAAATGCCGAACCGTTTGAACCGCCAAAAATGAGTAGTTCTGTGCCTGTCCATGTGTAGGCACAATCTGCGTAGATGGCAGGTGCATTTGCCATGCTGATGGCCTCCCATGTATTTTTGGCGGGGTTGAATTTTCTGCCTATGTGGGTATAGGTGCCATTTATTAGTTTTGATCCTATAGCTATCATGCGGTTGCCAGTCCAAAACACCGCCAATACATTGGCTAGGGAGTCAAATGCCGGGTTAGTGGCTATGGTGTCCCACGTATCGGTTGCCGGTTTGTATCTTGCACCGTTGTTTACAAAACGGCCTACAATGAAGCCCCCCCAAACAATCATTTCTGTACCCGTCCATACGGGGTTGGGTTTATACCTGCCATATATAGGGCTTGTGTAATTTTCTTTCCAAATATTTGGCGCAGGGTTGGTAGGGCTGTACCTATAAAGTATACTAGTTGCAATTCCACCTGAAATATCCCCCCCCCCCAAATAAGCATTTCTGTACCTGTCCATATAGAAGAGAAGTCTAAATGTCCTCTTTTTTTTATAGGACCACAAGAACAATAGGGGTCATCTATAATCGCCAAAACGACCCGTCCAAATTTTCAAATCCAACGGTCATAATTTAGGCTTCACAAAAATAGGGTTTAAATCTCCTTTAAAAAATCCATAAAGCCCATATATTTGCCGCTACCACACCAACCACAAGCCGAAATATCCGTTCGGCTTGTATCTTCTATAGATAGCAACAAAAAAGCCCGGACAGCGAGTGCCTCCGGGCATTTGTATAGCTTGTGGTTGGTGTGGTAATCAATCAAAAGCTGTCCGGGTTACTTTTGTTGATTGCCTTTACTTAGATATTAGCGGGTAATTCGCCGTAAGTACCTCAATTTTCCGCTTTAAGTACCCTCCCCTGGCATTTACACTAACTCCCTGCTCAATGCTCCACATATGCCATTTATTGGCTTTTGCGAACTTCTGCAAGATTGTCGAGGGATAAGAGGACATCAGGAACCGCCCTTTAATGCTTACCAGCAGTTCTAACAGGTTTTCGAAGTCCTGCTCGCTATAACCATCGTAGTGGCCGCAATTGCTATTGAAGTACGGTGGGTCACAATAAAAGAAACTTTCTTTCGTGTCCCGGCTCTTAATGATGTAAAGAGCGTCTGCACATTCAATTTGAACGTTTTGCAACCTGATAGCGTAATCATCAACAAAGCCATCCCGCTTGTTAATAATCTTTTTTGTGGTTGTCTGCCTGCTTTTGTCATATCCAAACGAGCCGTCAAGTTGAGCGCAAAAAGATTGAGTGCTCAGCACCCAAACAGCCCACGCCCTGCGAACCTCGTCGAATAGGTGCGGAGCCTCGTAAATGATTTGAGCATCCCGATGCAATCTCCGTGAGTGCAGCGTTGTTTTAACTAAGCTAGACAAGTCGTGATAGCGATTTTTAAGAACTTTATAAAAGTTGATCAACTCTTGGTTAGTGTCGTTGATCACTTCTATTTCACTTTGAGGCTTTTCAAAGAAAACAGCACCGCCGCCAAAGAACGGCTCGCCGTATAGTTTGTGTTCAGGAAAAAAGCTTACAACTTTCTTTGCAAGCTTCTGTTTGCCACCGTAGTAGCTGATTGGTGTTTTCAAAGGTTCGGTATTCATATAAAGGTTTTAAAAGATTACTGCTTGCATCTCCCTTTGATATGTACCAAGAGGCTTTACTTTTCGCTAAACAGGTTACTGCAAAACTTACCTCCAACGCCAACCCACAAAGCAACGAGGGCAAGCGTATGGTTATTGGTTGAAACGGCATAGGTTGCTATTGTAGAACCTGCTGTTAATAAAGCATCGCCTAACTTCCTTGCCCACGGCGGAGTGGGAGCATAGTAATTTTGTTTTACTCTTTTCATAGTTTTTCGATATTGTTTTGTTTTAAAGCCCAATTAATGATAAAGTCGTTATCTGTTCCCCATTGATTATGCACATCAGCAGGTATTAGTTGAGTGATTTCTTTGTATAATTCACCACGCTTGTCGAATAGTTTTACTGAAATAGTAGGTTCATCGGCATCAAGCTTGTAATCGGCTATTGATACTTCTACTGAAACTATTGGAGCTGAAAAAGGTGCCTCAATTGGCTTAATATCGATCATAAATTATCGTTTATAAATGTATCCGGTTAAGTAATCAATATCTGCATTTCTTGCTGTACTTCCTGCTGTTTTTCTAAAATAAATACCGCTAAACAATCTATGTGTTGTTGGAATATTAGTTGTAATAGTAGCCACTAGGTTGCCGTCAATATAAAACCGGACATTTGTTGATGCATCAAATAAAATAACAAAGTCGTGAAAGTTAGTATCCACCGTTCCATAAGTGGCTCCACAATCAGCAAATGTAGTTGTTGCGTTAGCTATCGGGCCTCCACCAGCAAAAGATCTAGATGAAACAGCTTGCCAATTGGTTCCGTAAGAAAGTCTATGATATACAAATGCAACTGCGCCTTGCCCACTACCACTATCAGCATTACCCAAAGTCAAATGAAATTCTTCACCAATGGTTGAAAGAGTTGGTATTCTTACTCTAAAGATAAAGGCAGCTTTTTTTGTGCTTGAAGACCCCATAACAAATGCTCCACCGCCAATTGTCGCTACACCAGTTGTTGTAATACCCGTGTCAATTCTTCCAAAAGCACCAAACTTTGTCAATCCACTAGTCTCTGGTGTAAGGGTAAGGTTTCCAGTTTTAACGAAATTGCCTAAAGTCGTTCCATTTTGAATTATTCCAAACTGCTGATGAAAAACGACATCACTAGCAGTAGGCTTGTACTTCCACTCTACGGCAAAAGTGCAGTATACCCACAGGCCCGGCAAATAATCTGTAACAATATACATTTGGCCGTTAGAAGGTGTTACCAATGCTATCATGGCAGCATATGTTCCCGATCCCGGTAATGGTGAAACTGTCCAAGTTCTATTTGCGCTTAAATCTTGGATTGAGCCATTTATCTCTATAGTAGTTGCCTTATCTGCTTTAGTGCCAATTGTAGTTGTATTGTCGGTTATTTGCCTTTGTAGTTTTCCCAATGCACTGATTACAGTGTCGACTGCTGTTATTGCGGAATTCGTTGCTGTCGAAAGCCCGGTAAGCGCAACCAATCTTACATCTGCCGCAAAGGCTGATACGCTTTGATACAATGTGTCAAAGTAAGTTTTCAGAGCAGCCTTAAAATTAGTCCATGACAGCTTTTTTATTTTATTACTGTCTGCACTGTCCATCAATGCCAAATGATCGGCATTAACAGGCGTAGTTTTATTTCCTGCACCGTTAACAAGCGCACCTATTGTAATATCTGTTTCAGCAGGTGCGGCTGCTAAAGCGGCTGCATTAAAGTCAATGATAGTTGAGGCTGTCTGATTGCCTGTATGATTCGCACGGTCAAGCAAGTAAGCATCTGTACTATTCGCTGTCGCTCCGGCTGCTATTGCATCTAGTTTTGCCAGCAGCGCATTAGTAAAACAATTGGTATCGGCATTGCTTTCATATGCAATCTTTATTTGCGCTGCCGACATTACCGCATTAAGCAAATCAGGGTCAGAAAGCTTTATGAAGGTTGCAACCACTCCCGTTGTCGTTGCTGCATATAATGCCCATCTCGAATCCCCGTCGTCGGTAACGAATATGTTGAATGGTAAACGAGGCACATTATAAGCATCACGTGCCGCTGTATCTGCAACGGTTACCTGTGATACGGCTCCCAATATCAAGTTATACAACTTCTTCAGTGTATTGCCTGCACCTGTTACGCCGTCCCTCAGCGTTGAAATAACATCCGTGTCGCCGTCTGCTCTCAATATTGCCTCGGCATCAATGTTTGCCTGTAATACCAAATCAGCAGCAGCCCGTGTAGCAGCCTCCGCATTATCTGCATTGGCTCTGATGGTAGCCTCGTTAGCAACAACAGTATCAATGTAAGATTGATTAACAAATGAAGCAAGAGCAGTAGTTAAACCATCTATTGCAGTCATCGGTATTAAATCTTCCAACTTATGCCAATAGCTATCCTGCCACGCCGCAAATTGTGTTGCGAGCGGTTTGGCAAGGGTGCGGAACCAAAAGTTTAATTGTGTTCGTCCGTAAATTGGCATTTAATCAGTGTTTAATTATCCTACAAATCGAATGAAAAGAACAACCTTGTAAGGTTGCAAGTTGTTGTGAGGCATGTCACCGCCTGTGTTGTCGGTTGTACCTGCTGTCCTAAATGCCTGATTAGGATCTGCACCCGAATCAGTTGTGAAAGCTGACCCCTTCACATATCCGTGATTATGCGATGGCATTTCAGGTATCGTAAGCGTATGTGTTTTTGCACCTCCGATTTTTCCGACAGTATCGAACTCAGCTTGTGCAGCATCCAACACAACAGGTACCCGGCCTTTCCATTCAGCATCCGGCACCGGCTCCCAACCTAATGGTATTTCTCCAGCAGGCCTTCCCCAAAACAACCAACTACCATAGTAAGTAGTACCGCCTACATCATAGCCCATTAATGGTTGTAGCATTTTCTCCACTTTGTCTAACCGGGCAAGCACCCCATTATCGGGATTATTTCTTTTAAAGTTTGCCCACACGTTATTTTGAACGCCATCGTCACCATATATAGCCTTTCGTTGTTTTTGAGTTGGCTTTGTTATTCCGTCTTCGTATGTAAGCCCTACAGGTGTTTCTACAACTATTACTTTAGGTTGCACCACGCCTCCGTCAAAAGGAAGTATCTCGCCAGCTATAACAACTATTCCCGCATTTACAGAGCCACCGCCGATGTCTTCAGCTCCGTCTAATATATACAGCTTGCCTCCCAACAATGCCGACTGTGCAGCCAAATCACTTTGCCCTTGCATAACATCCAGTACGTCCTGATCAAGCGGGAAACCGCCCGGCTCTGTAAAATCAAATTTGTTCATACTCTATATATTTTAAATCGTTTGCTTGCTAATTTAAACCGCTTTACCAGTGCATCCATCAGCAATAAATCATAGACTGATACTGTCACAGCATTAGGTACCCATACTATAAAATCAACTCCTGTATCTACATAGTCCGCTCTTGTGTAAATAAATTTTGGGAGGAACTTCGGCTTATCTTCTAATCGCTTGTAGATGTAATACCGCTCATTTTCAAATCCATCGGTAATATAAATCCTCCTATCTTCAGGGTCGTTGTTGTCAAACGTATTGTTTAGTAATGTTTCCAACTTAGCTACACGCCCATCAAAGCCTAAGTAATAAATCGTATTTGCCCGAAATACACATGCAGCACTATAAATGGAGGATACCTGTTTTTGCAATAAGTCTGTATACGCTACTAATCTTGCCTTCCTCCAAAATGGCGGCAGCAACTGAAGCATCAATTTGTAATAGTTGGTATTATGAAACATATTCCCGGTAGGTGATTGAAAGATTTATGTTTAATATTTCCATATAACCAGCGTCCGGGATAATCTTTTCATCAATTGGCTGAAATGGATACAAGCCAAATTTTGATTGAGCAACCTTTACAACTGGGAAAACTACACCATCTACCCCTTGCAGGTAGTCAACGAGCTTTGAGTTTGAGTATTCGCCATTAAATGGCAGTTTGTTCAGGTAAGCTTTGATCGCATCAGGAATAGGCGTTGCAGCCGCACCATCAACCCTTGCACCGTCAGCTCTAAGTACAAGTGGATTAAACCAAATGTCAAGCGTGAGTTTAAGGCTGTCAGGTGGCAGGCTGTCTTTAATGACTTTCACACCTGCATACTTTGTCTTTTCCATGTAGTTAGCAAATGCCAGCAATTCACCTCCTGATAACTGCACAGGCAGGTTAGCAGCTTGCTTTGCTACTTTCATTCTTAGCTTACCATCTATTTCGGTCACGGAGGCATACTTGATTATTTTCATTGCCGCTATTTGCGCCTCTGTTAATCCTGTGTCGTCATATTCTCCCTCAGCGGTAAGGTTTTGACCATATCGGAAATCCAAAGCCAGTTGTCGGTACCATTTGATGGAACCTGGCGTTTTAGTTTCCAGCAACGCAAGTATCTCGTTTCTGAAAAAGTCGAGTGTTGTTTCGACCGTCCACGAAAGGGCGGCAGCTATCCACAACAGGTTACTCCAAATAGCCGATCGGCTAGTACTAGTCAAGCCTGCTAAATCCGGCATTGATGCCTTTTGTGTCAATAGCGTTTCATATATCTGTTGTACTGTTCGTGCCATAATTAACTAACTATAAATGTGTCTTCAATTATCCAAAAGTCTATTCCTTCAGGAGTAAGTGCTGTTATTGTGTCTTCTAGGTTATAGCCGCTTGCTGGCTTCCTTATTTCATTGAATATTTCCGCAATACTTCTATTCAACAAAGCAGGCTTTTTGTATGCCTGGCCAACAATTAAATCTCCTGTTATCTCCATTGAATTTAATAGCGCAAAATCAAATAATGCCTCCACTGTTCCTCCCTCCTGTATTGCTAAGTCAATCGGCGTTTGATCTCCTGCAGCTGCAACTGTATCGTCGACAACCACAACTACAGGAATGGCGATTGTTTTAACCGGTGCTATGTTCAACTCAGGGAAAACAATTACTGCATCAAGTAGCGGCAAATCGTCGATAGCAAAGTTGTTGGCGGCGGCTATTTCAAATAAAGCCTCAAAGCTTCCATACCTGCCCGAAACGATGTCCGCAAGGCTCTGCTCTCCATCTGCTGTAAAAGAACTAATTTTTATAGCCGGGATAACAATGGCTATAGACTCCACCGGTCGTACTTCTATTTCCGGAATCTCAACATCAACATGAAGCGGCGGCAAATCGTCTATACCGTAGCCATTATAAAGCGCAACCTCAAACAGTGCAGCAATGGTTTTATATTGCTGTACAACTATGTCTACTATACTTTCCTCTCCATTAGATAGGATACTTTGCGTCATAATCTAAGTCTCCGGTTTGCTCTAAAAATTCAACCCTATTTACAGCCATTCCATCCTTTACAAACTCATTCCTCACTTCCGTTACCAATCCCTCTATATCGCTTTCTCTCAAATAATCCTCAATGGCAACGCCTATGTCCGGAAACTGTTTAAAGTCACCTTTTTGAGCAATTAACAAATGCTCCTGATGTTGTAGGTCGCTGATGCCTATTACAAAATCTCCATTCTCAATTAGTAAGTCGTCGGTATCGTCTAATAAAAGGTCTTGCATTGCTTAATCAATTATGCCGGGTGGCTGTCCAGGAACGTATATTTGAGCATTGGCTTTAAAATGGTTAATGATGGCTTCCGCCTCCATTTCGCATTGCGCTTTTCTTGCATTTTCAAAACTTCCATATGTAGCCATCAGTTGTGCTACAGTCTTCTCATTGAAGGCATTCCGCACATTGTATAAATCCAATCCTAAAGCAACTTTATTTAAAGGCATACTACTGCATTAAATTATTTAGTTGGTTACCTGCATCATTAAGCTTAGCATAGTCCGGGCTGGTTCCCTGCATCACAACAATTTGTTTTGTGGCATCAATGATCTTTTGAATAATGTCTTTAAGGTCATTGCTGCCATTCTTAACTTTAAAGCCTTGCGTATTCATTCCAAACTCACAGTTGTAAATCTGGTAAATGATCTCGTCAACCTCGCTGTAAAGAGTGATAAACAATTCCTCTTTATCTCCAAGCTTTTGAACCAGTACCAGGCTCCCAACCTTTGGAAATATCTTCACTCCTTTTTTACCTGCCTCAGCATAAGCACGAAGCCTTACATCAACCATTTCCAATTCATCCACATCGATAGTACACAGGCAAGTATTTTTATCAACGGTTTTCACAATCGCCGGGAACACCTGATCACTTTCACCAAACATTGTTTTCAATGCGTTATGTAGCTCCTGTGCATCTTTCATCTTACTCTAATATCTATTTCCGGTTTACGCCTTCCTCCGCTTGTATTAAATGTGGTTGTTACTGTGCCGATATAATAACTGCCACTTCTGTCTTTAAACTGTTCGTCTGTCAAATCATCAATGAAGCCGGGTTCCACATACGGAATTAGAAATGTTTCAAAACTTCCCTTGTATCCTGAAGTCTTATACTTTTCAAACTCTGCATCAGCTATGTGCTGTAACTCAGCCTTAGTTTTATTGCCTTGTACACGTACTGGAATTAATGCTATCCCGTTTTTATCGCCGAACTCATACTTTATCTCTTTACCATCGAGAGGTATGTGCCGAATTTCTATTTTGTATGTTTGGTCATTCGGCTGAAACTTTAAATCATCGATGCTGATTGTATTTTTATTCAAGACATGCTTTACCCGCTGCAATTGTAAACCATATGTGAGACCACAATACAAAACCTTTTCACCGTTGATTGTTACGAGGTAGCTGTTTAATAAATATTTGTCGCTCAACTCCTGCAAAACAGCAAGGCCGTTTGCTCCCTTAATTAGAAAGTTCTTAACCGTCACTTGCGGAATGTCATCATGCAGCTTGAAACGTATTTTAAACATCTTATAAACCTCGTCACTCAGATACTGTAAAACATCCTTTACATCATTTTTTGGAAATGATTTTTTTAAAAACAGCTTTCTCATTAAATACATCTCGTCCTCACATTCTATTTCAAGAGGCTGCTTTGGATTGATTTTCCTAATGTAACCTGTGAACTCAGTCAGGTTGTTACCATTGTAACCAAATGCAATGCTTATCGTGTCACCTTCTTTAATTTTGTCAATGATCTTAATTCGCTCCATCTTCAAATCGCTGCTCTTCATTACTACACTAAGAGGTAATAAAACTTTTGCAGTTTGTATAAGCTGATGAACACTCTTTTTTATTTCAATGCCATTTACCCCACGGATGCGGTATTTATCTCCAAACGTTATATCACATGTCATTTGTCCTAAATACATGGCTATTTAATTTCTAATTCAAAATCAACATTGGTTCTGCCGTCAATTTGAATTACCTCAACACTTTCCGCTCCGTCATTGTCAAGTATTGACATCTTAGTCCAAATCATATTGTTTTTTGGCTGAAGGAAAAGATTAGATATTGCGGCCTTTAGCGTTACCAATGTTTTATCTTTCCATAAGTCTGCGATTTCTTTTAACTGTTCCTGCGGCCATTTTTTATTTTCACCAATTAATGTGCAAATGATAGTGATGTCATAAGGACGCATGAACACTTTTTCAAAGGCGGTTCCAACGTCTATCATGTCCGTTTCAATGACAATTTTTTCACCGCTTAACATGATGATAGGATTAGGTAACTTATAGCCATCAATCTCAACAGGCATGAATACATATTGCCCTAATTGCTCGTCGGTATATTCTTTAATAAATGCTCCTAATCCGTCATCATTTGATGGGGTGCCATTATATGTAAATCCGGTAGCTATTGCTGATCCGTCGCCATCCAAAGGCCGATTAGGGAAAGGAATACCTCTCGCTCCATATACCCTTTGTAATACATTAAATATGTTGAGCGATGTCATTAGTTTGTACTTAGTTTTCCGTTAACGCTTTGCAAAGCAATTAGAATTTCCTCCACCACCCGGTTCCCCGCTTCTTTGCCTCCTTCCTTTATGTTGTAAACCTTTGCTTCACCTATGCCGATTAATTTTTGCACTGTTAAATGAATGGTAGTAGGCCGGGAACCGCCGCTACTTATATTACTCGACATTTCTTTTCCAGCTTTGCCACCAGCTCCATCTTTTTTGCCTCCCGGCTTGTATCCTGACAATGTACTGTCCGCAACAACTTTTCCTTGCACTGTTACTCCCTCAATCTTTAACCCATCTACATTTTTCTTCAAATCTTCAACTGCCGCTTTGGAATCTTCCTTGCTGCTGCCAAACAATGCTTTTATCCAATCCCACGCTTTCTTAAACCAACCAATAAGAGCCTCAAATTTTCCAACTACCCAATCCCACAACTCTCCCATTGACTTTTTGAAGCCGGGGAAAATTTTGTCTACTACATCTATAAGAAATTTGAAAGGGCTGTGTTCGTACATCCACGCAGTAAAAGATTTGATAGCACCCCATATTTCATCCCAATAGTAAATAAGGGCAGCAACCGCTGCAATAGCGGCAACAACAGCAACAACAACAACACCAATAGGATTGGCATACATGGCAGCGTTTAGCCCCAATTGGGCCGCTGTAGCCATCACAGTCGTTGCTATCCAGCTTCCCATACTTGTTACCGCACCTACAATAGCAGGTATAAACCTTGCTTTGCCGATCATGCTAAAAAGGTTACTGGCTTGTGCGAGGTTTGCCATAACCTGAAGACCTCCCATGCCAAAATGTATGAATGGAATAAATTGCTCTGTTGAGTGAAAAAGACTAATACCTAAATCTTTCATCCATGCATTAGCCCGTGCCATTTTCTCTTTGAAGCTTTCCATCTTGGTAGCCGCCATTTCTGACGCACTACTTGTGCCTGTAATCTTGCCTGTAAGCCTTTCAATTTCACCGACATTGCTCACTAAGGCAATCCCGGCTGATACATTTTCTTTTCCAAACAATTGCGTCATTGCCGCCGTATCATTTACAATCGGCTTCAACAATGAAAGCCTTTGAGCAAATGATTTACTCTTGTCTGCTAATCCATCTACACTTATACCAGCAGCATGAAGCATGGCAATAGTCTTAGGACTGTTCATAGCTCCCTGACTCATCTCTGCCAATGCATTCCTGATTGCTACACCGCCTTCAGCACCTTTCTTACCCGATTTGTCTAAAACCTGAATGGAAGCATTCAATTCATTGAATGCAACATTGGCAGTTTTGGCCATCATACCACTTTGCTCCAATGCTGCTTTTATCTGCGGCATTTCTGCACTTCCCTCTTGTGCGGCAGCACTCATTATATTCATCATCACACCCATTGTCTTACTCGCCTCAATAGGGTCTTTAGTGCTTACTCCGTATTGGTTCATCGCTGTATTTAGCACCTCAACTGCTCCGGCTACGTCGCCGCCCATTTGCTTGCTAAGTATAGCGGCATCCCTGCCCATTTCGTTTAGTGCCTTCGGCACTTTCGCTATTTCTGGTCCAAGTTGAGAAAGAATAAGCTTGTAGCTTTCAACTCCTTTAGTGGCATCTATACCAAAATCCATTGCATTCTGCCTTGCGCTGGCTCCTATCTCGTCAAGCTTTTGTTCTGTGACTCCAGTGATCGCCTGCAAGTCTTTTAGATTGTCGTTGAACGATATACCAGGCTCTACAGCATTTTCAAAATCGTTCGCAACGCCGCTAATGGCAGTTTGTATATTGTTGAGGTAAAATGCACCTTTGCCAACACGCTCAAATGCACCAGTAAGGCCGTTGGCCTCACCGGTTGCCGAGTGCAATCCGCCAATAATGCCGTCAATAGCACTATTGCTATTCCCGGTTATTACTCTTATATCAAATTGTACACTCATTGTATTATAAAAAATGCAGCCCTTTTATTATCCGGGGGCTGCATTGTGTTGATTGCTTTCAGCTTCTTTTTGCCTGATTAATTCCAAATAAGCAATTGCATTTGCCCATTGATCTGTTGTTAATGTATCCGGGTCAAGACCCTTATAATAAAATCTTAACATCCAGTTGAGATGCTCATGCGAACCCTCCTGAACATTAGAGCGGGCTTTCTCTAAAGTTCCTCTAATTCCCCCTCTACTGTCTCAATTATCTTTTGCAAGTGCTTACCCAATCCAATCAGGTATTTATCCTGTGTTAGAATTTCAACATCGCCTCCTAGAGCAGTGGCCTTTGCAAGTACCTGGTTGCTGGCTACGCCATTTTCATCCCGTGCAACAGTTTGAGCCGCTGCAATCTCGCTACGGTCGGGAGAGCGGAAAAACACGACTTTGCCGTCCGCTGTTTTCCACTTTGTTATTTTGCCGTACTGCTCCTTCCATCCTTTGATTACCTCGTCTGTAACCTCGGCGAGGGTCAATTTTTGCTTTGTCATAATCGTGGGGTGTTTATTAAAAAAAAGAGATTAAGAAATATTGTACAGTACGTCCATTGCCATAATGGGCAGTTTGATTTGCATATCGGAGTCGCCTTCCTTCATGCCTTTAGGAGCCTTAGTAAACTCCGCACCAACAATCCTGTCTTTAACAAGGTCTGTTCCCTTCAGGTAGTGAACCTGAATATCAAAGACCAGGTCAGTGTATGTTGCAAGCGGGTTGGTTTCCTGTGCCCTTCTCAACATTGCTTCCAGTTCGCTCTGCCCGATGGTTATGTTGCCGCCCGGCTTTTTCCTGCCCGGCTGAATGCCTTTGACTTTTGAGCCACGGCCATAGATGTACTTTTTGTCCTCTTCGACATCGTACTCTATTTCCATGATGCGCTCAAAAGGTCTGCCCATCGCAGTAACTACTATGTCCTTCCATGCAAATTCAGTACTGTTGAAACTCATATAAAACGAATTAAAAATGTTGTTTAAAAGATGTTTATTTAGATGGTAGGCGTATAACCAATTGTTACATTGATCTCCTTCGCCTGCCCCTTGCGAACAATATTGATAGCAACATCAACCTCGCTGTTAATGATGTCGCTGTCAGGGTCAACGGTCACCTTCACGCCGCTGATTTCCTTTTTCTTTTTTGCACTGGCACGCATCATTTGAGAGCGAATTGCATTCTCTACATCGCTTTCCCAATCGCTGGCGACAGTACTTTCAATCTTACCGGTATTTTGATCAACGTCAACGTCGTCCTTCAATTTTTCAATCAAAATACCATCAGCAAGGCGATGCGCTTTATTGATGGTGCGGTTCCAGCTTATAGAACTGTAGTCGCTGATAATTGCAGTTAACGCATGATCATCATTGAAATAGTACCCGGCTTTGCTGCCGACTTTTATAGGAAAAATCAAACCTTTTTGATTGAGCGTTGTCACATAGTTTACCATGTCTTTAACCGCTGTTCCATCGGGATAAAAAGCCGTTTCAGTAACCCGGCCACTGGCAACCCTGCCAATATTTTCATGCACCTGGTGTTTAGCAATCCATGCAGCCAACACGCCCATGCTGATTACGCTATCTGCCTTTTCGCAGTACAGGCTTATTGAAACAAAATCATTGGTGAGTGTGCTACGTGCAGGCAGGTCGGCAATGTTCGCCTTCAGGAAAGACAATCCGGGAAGGCAACCAACAAAAGGTATATTTTGATCAAGAAAACTGACAGCCAGTTCCTGAAGCTTTGTAACCGCATTCCAAACGTCCACATCAAGGCCGTTGGTAACTGTTGCAACATATCCTCCAGGCTTCTTAACATTCACCAAAAAGATAACACCACGACCCTCGGTAAATTCAATCACCTTTTTTGCAATGTTATTGGCCTTATCGCAAATGTTTGCCAATTGTGTGGCGTCACTCACAAGCATAAAATTCAGTTCAGCACCTTCGCCCGCCTTTGCATAAAAGTCCATTATATCCCTGTATGCAACTACGTTGTTGCCTTCAGTGATTCCGAGCGTGGTTAAATCGGCGATGCCAAAGATTTGTTTTGGCTCACTTAGTGCGATCTTACCAGCCACGGCTGCACCGCTGAAAATGAAACAAACAACTGCATCCTCTGTCGGCTGCGTTATTTTGAGTTGGCCTTTTGCTCTTGAAATATTTACACCCATGTGTTAGATTATAAAGGGTTTATGATTGAAAGTTTGTTAAAGGTTACTCGACTACCAACACACCGTATTGTGTAAGGGTTTGCGTTTTGTCGATACCTTGTTGATGCTCTTCAGCAAGCGTTTTATTTGCGCCTAGAAACACCTGACCATCAGAGGTTATAAAAAACATTTTTTCGCCGGGATAGCTATCTACATACGGCTTCATAGCTTCATGAAGCGCATCACTATTTGCAGTAGCAGATTTATCCAAAAGGTTATCATCTCCTGCCTTTGTAGCCGCTCCTTCTTTTTGCTCTGATAGCTCTTTGGCCTCTGTGGCTGCTGGCTCAGTACCTGCTGCTGGCTCTGTAGCGGCTGGCTTAACAGGGGCTGCTGGCTCAGTACCTGCTGTTGACTCTGCAACGGCTGGCTTAACAGGGGCTGCTTTTTTAACTGCTGTTTTTTTGTCTGCTGCCTTTTCGGCTCCGGCTGTCTTTTTAATTGTTGCCATGTTTGACGATTTTGAGTTTTGATAGTCTTACCAGTACCGCAGCCCAACATTAGAGCAGCGACCAGGAACAGGCATATCATTTTTCTTTTTTGCACTCTTTATAAATCCGTATGATATTGTAAACAATTGTAGTAAGCCCAGCAACGAGCGATATGATAGCTAATGTGTTGCCTACTGTAACCTTCGCCCATATCCCTGTAAACAATGTAATAAAGCACAGGGCAACGCTCTTAATACCTATCATCTGTTTTTCTTTCGGTCTGTGATTGAATGGGGCAGGCGGTGGCCACCTTACGGGGTGGACCTTACCCGCTACCATGATTAAAACACCCCATGCATGGGCTAAACTTATTTATTCATCCGGTCGCCGCACATAGGTTAAATAACCTATGCTTGTTTCAGTTCCGGTTGGTATCCTGAAAACGACCCGGTAACTATTGAAAGAGGTGGTTGTAAATGTCCAGGTCTTACTGTTGTATTGGGTGTTAGTAAACTTTAAAGTGTCGGTATTTGCATCGTTCCAAACAAACGCATCGTTGGTTACCTGCACTAGCGCATAACCTGCTGTTGTAATGGAGCCGCTCAATCTTTTCAAAGTGCCTGTGATTGATTTAAGGTTGCTCGGCATATTTGTAACGTTAACGGCGATTGTATCTGCATTTAATGCAGTATCAATACTTTCACTTATGAACTTGTATTGGCTTTGAGCACTTACGGTACACATGCCCGCAACTGTCAGTAAAATGAAAATGAAAAGCTTTTTCATAATTAGGGTAAATGTTTGGTTTTAAATTTGGAGCCTGCCCGGTTTAAGGGGCAGACCCCGTTACTCTATGTTGGTTGGTTAGGTTTTATTGAAGGATAGCACCTGCGTACTTACCACGGAGACTGCCTACAAGACCTCTCATTTGGAAGTTAAATTTGTCTCCTTTGATATCCGGGTCTTTCAGGTGGCTGAACATATCGAATGTGCCTTGTGCTTTCATTACCTCACTACCGAGGAAAGCGAACGAACTCTTTTTGTGAAGGCCCGCATTATAAGCAACACCAAACGCTGCCTTTACACCGGTGGCTGTTATATACAGCGGATTTTGAGAGTAAGTCCAAATTTTGAAACTATAGAAGATGCTGCCCGGTTCTGCCATCATTCCTTTGTACAGTACTTTATCCTCTTTGGCTATTTTGGCAAGATGATCTCCATTAAGCACCAGATTGCGTTCTGTGCCATCCACATCAACATTGTTAAAATGCGCCTGCATGTCTATGATTGCATCAATGATGCTGTCGTTTGCTGCTAGGGCCATAACCTTGTTAAATTTGGCTGCGTCATCCTGTGCGGGAGCATACGAGTAAGCTGCATCACGGCCAAGCCTTTTAACCAATGCTTTCTTGTGTTTGTTCGCATAAAGCGTTCTTTGATCGTAAGCCAACTCAATGGCAACGGCATTTCTAACAATGGTACTTTCCGTATCGTAGGTATCAAGTACAATCCTGCCCGGAGTGTCCTCAGCTACTGTTGCATTAATGGGAAAAGCGACGTTGTTTTTTAGTACCTCTGGGTCTGCACCTGCCTCTGCAAAATTGATGGCATCATTATCTACAAGCGAACTCATATCCTGCGCTCCATTAAGGAATGAGGCATTAGGATAAAAGTTTTCTTGTACCAGCGGTATCCATACCTCCGGGGCAAGCCCTTCAAACAGGCTCATGCCGGATTGCTTACGTACAATGCGCAAAGCAAGCCCGGCAATAACCAATACGCAGAAGATTACAGGCGGGGCAAAATGTAAAATGGGAGAAAGTAGGATTGCAAACATGGCAATCACTAACAGGTTTAGGAATAGTTGACGATTCTTCATTGGTAAAAATTAAAAGTGGTTTTTCAGAGAATTTTTGAATTTGGTTCTTTAGAGAATTTTGGATTTTACTTCCCGGTATATCTAACACCGCCTTTGTATGCCTTAGCCAGTTCGAGATACCTTTCAGGCTCCTCGACGTGGATGCGCTTTAATTCGAGCGGGTTTTTCTTTTGCAGGTAATCAAACGTTGCGTTTTCTTCGCCGCCGCCATTGCCATCGCCAACTTTACGGCCCTGCTGAATCATGTCGGTCACCTTCATGTTTTTTACAACAGCAGGCTTTATGCCTGTACCACCATTTGCAGCCGCTATATCTACAGCTTCTTCAGCACCTTCAACCTTATTCAGCTTCAAAAAGCCCATAGCCTGGTTGATGTCCGTTTTGCTCAACTGAACAAAAAATTCCTTTTGTTCTGCTGGCAATTTGGAAGCGACATGCTCCTCTATTACCTTTTCCATTTGAACTGCGTTTGCAGCTTTCAATTGTACGGCGACAATTGCATCTAGTATTTGTTGCTCTGTGGCGGTTTCGCCAAGACCAAGCTTTAAAGCGATTTGCTTCATATCTGTAGTGGGATTTAGTAAAGGGATAATGTTTTCATTAGCGGCATTAAGCAAAATCAAACTACCTTGATGTTTGAGTGCAAGGGCACCTGTGTTACCGGGCAATGGAGTAATTGAAATTTCAACTAATTCACATTCATCTACTGTGGCCCTTGTTTGGCCTGCCAAAAGCTGTATTGGGTCTTCATTCCATTTAAGTGGATCAGCACCCACTGAGCAGCCTTTAATGTCTCCGTTCTGAATTTTGTTGATGTAATTTTTCTCACGGTCGTTATCGCCATTAATAACAAGATCGGCAACCAACCGGTTATTCTCTACTCTTAAATTTTCCCAGTGACCCAGCGGCACTTCCCATGTCTTGTGATCATAAAAGCACGGGCAATTATTCTTAGCATTATCCAGGCGAATGCCAGATGTGATAATTCTAAAGCCGTGACTGTTTACGCTTTCATCACTTACAACAAAGGTTTTTTTGAATGCCATCTTTAGGTTCGCTTTTGTTTCGCTTGTTTGAGGGTGTAAAAGTGAAGCGGATTTAAAGCAGCAGCAAATCAGTGATTCCATAATGGTTCAATGAATGAACAATCATGGTTCAAAAAATGAACAATCATGGAATATGAAAATTGCAAAACGCTCCTTATAAATAGAGTTTTGCTTTGTATTCAACGCTAAACATGGGAAGATCAAAAACTGAAGAACGCATACAGGCGCAAGACCTGTTTGTAAACACCAACTTAACTCTTAAAGAAATAGCGGCGATGGTAAACGTATCGGCTGCTAAAACCGGGCAATGGGCTAAGGAGGATAAGTGGGAACTGCAACGGACTGCAAAACAGAATACAGCAGACAAAATAATTACAGGTTGGTATGCTCAATTACAAAAGCTTAACGAGGAGGTAGAAAAGCAAGGCGGCATCCCTAATACCTCGCAATCTGACAGCATGAGCAAGATTGCTGACAATATCCAAAAGCTTAGTAAGAAACAAAACCTCAGTATGTACCATGCGGTGCTAAAAGAATTTTTACAAGACCTAATGACAATCGATGCTGAAGCTTCCAAAAAGTTTGCGCCCTACATGCTTGACTTTATGAAAAACAAGGCCGTTCAACTAAGTAAAGACAAATGATTTTTAAACCCGGCGATAAAAGATTAATACAGGACTTTGAGGAACTGGTAGACATTATTAAAAGCACTACCGGGACAGACCCGCACGAAACTGGTGGTGACAAGAAAAAGCGAATTGCTCGACTATTGGGCAACTATGAGGATTTTTGTAATTATTACTTCCCGGAATACTGCTTTGCTCCCTTTGGTAAATTTCATAAAGGCATTCAAAAAGATGTTGCCGATAAGCCAAATAATATTTTTTTGGCGCAATGGTCACGAGGCTTTGCAAAGTCTACTCACTTTGGCTTATTCCTTCCATTATTTCTAAAGTTCAACGGCAAGTTGACCGGGATGATTGTTGGAAGTTATAACAATACGATGGCTTCGGAGAAGCTGGAAGACATCCGGGCAAACCTTCAGGCAAACCAGCGCATTATAAATGACTTTGGTGTACAACAGTCTTTTGGCAATTGGGAAAAGGGAATGTTTAAGACCCGTGACGATGTTGGCTTTTATGCTTTCGGTAAAGAACAATCGCCGAGAGGCACAAGGTTTAAATGGAAGCGTCCTAACTACGCCCTCGTTGACGATTTAAACGATGCAAGGCAATTAAAAAATGAAGCCATTGCAGAGGAGGATAAACGTTGGGTTCAGGAGGAACTAAAGCCTGCCCTTTGGACACGCTCCTGGTGGCTCGTTGTTGCTCAAAACAAATTCCACGATAAAACTGTAACCGCTTTACTTGAAGATGACGAGGAAATAAAGACAAAAGTTCACCGGGTCAACATTACTAATGCTAAAGGGGAAAGCAATTGGCCAGAAAACCCGGATTTCTCAAAAGAAGCTATTGCATCATTGCAAGAAAGTGAAGGAGCCGGATATATTAGAGAGCGGGAGAATACACCGTTTGAGGAGGGAACAATATTCAAAGCGGAGTGGTTGAATGAGTGGGTAGAAATGAATTACCGTAAATACGACAGTATTCTCATTCACTATTTAGACCCGTCTTACAAATCCTCTGACAAAAGCGACTATAAATTTTGGGTGCTATTAGGCAAGACCGGAAAATTCTACGACATACTTGATGCGTGGGGCATAAAGGGAACGAGTAAGGATATGTGGGAAAGGGCTTACGATGTGGATGATGAATACCAAGACGCAACAATTTCTCACTGCATGGAAGGCAATTTTATGCAGGAGGAGTTCCACAAGAAAGAACTCGAAAGAGTTGAGGAGGATAAAGACCGTGTTTTAAGACTCCAGTATGATAGGCGCAATAAGGGAGACAAGTTTGAAAGAATACAAACCCTGCAACCATTATTTCAACGCCGTTTGATACGTTTCAATCTGCACAAAAAAAGTAGTCCCGGAATGAAGTTACTCCGTACCCAATTGTTAGCTATAGAAAAGGGAAGTCGGATAAATGACGATGGCCCCGATGCATTGGAAGGTGGCGTTTGGATGATAGATAAATTCTCAGGCAGAGGGCCAACAAGTATAAGAGGCGGCAAATACAAAAAAAAATCAATTCGATCTATATGATACCACTTACAACCAAGTTAGGAAAATACTTCACATTAGGTGAGATGCTGAAAACAGATCGCACACTCCTTCAGCAAACAAATATTGACAAATGCACGCCGCAAATCGTCGAAAACCTGCGAAGCCTGGTCACAAATGTACTCGACCCGTTGCGGGAAAAAATTGGCCGAATAAAAGTAACTAGCGGCTACAGGTGTCCGGCACTTAACAAAGCTGTCGGAGGTTCATCAACATCACAACACATGGTTGGCGAAGCTGCCGACCTAAAAGCGGTGAATGTTACAAACGCACAATTGTTTGAAGCCATCAAATCTTTAAATCTTCCCTTCGATCAACTTATTTGGGAGCATGGTACCGCAACAAACCCGGATTGGGTGCATGTTTCATTCACCAAAAGAAACCGGAAACAAATTTTATACGTAGGCTTAAAAAAATAGCAAATGCTTACACCCGAAGAAAAGGAATGGTGCCACGATATGCTTGTTGCCATGAGAATAAAGAACGGAGCGCATCAAATCATTTTCTGCTTTTCATTTTTTGAAAGCTATATGATCAACTTAAATTAATTCCATGTTTATAAAAACCTTAATCAAGAAGTGGGCGAATTTTCGCAGCTATCGAAAAGCAGTTAAGGACGCAAACAACCTGCGTTCAAAAACCTTTAAAAAGTACCTCGTTATTTTTTACAAAGGAGAGTTTATTGCAGTGTCAAAACAGAGGATAAAGCAACTCTACAATGAAGGCTCATTAAAATGCAATGTCCGTGAGTTTGAAAAGAGAGCAGTATATACAACTAAATAATTTTCAATGTACGTAACAAAAGCAGACTACAAAGGCCGCATCTCTACTGTGCTGTTAGACATGCTGATTGCTGAAGATGCAACCGGCATCATTGCCAATGCCAGCAGGTCAGCCGAGGACACAATTAATTCGCTTGCAGGCCGCTTATATGACATACCTGGCGAGTTTGCCAAATTAGGTACAGCCCGCAACCACTTTGTTTTGAATATGGGATTAAGCATTGCGCTTTATACCATATACCAAATTTCCGACGACGAGGAGGTACCTGAAAAGGTTATCAAAAATTACGATGATACCATCAACGACCTCACAAAAATATCAACGGGCAAAATGACGCTTAACCTGCCGCCTGCTGTTGTTGAAGACGAAAGCGATCCGGGCGATGGAGAAACTTCCTCAACAACCGGGTTAGGTTCAAGAAGATTGGGCAGCGCACCAAAAAGATCACACCGGATATAAGTGCCGTTTGAAAAATCGCCGTAACACTGTTTAAATACCGTTTAAATCAGCCTCAATGAAAATTTTCGGGTACACCTTCGCAAAAGACAAGTCAATCGAATTAAAGGCCGTTTCTGCCGCAAACGGCAAGGATGGGAAAAGAACCGTCCGGGGAGTGATCAAAAAGCAACCTAAACGAGAGGTAAGTTTTCAAATTGAAGAAATCAATAGAGCCCTCACACAGGCAAAGAATGCAGACCTGCCAGACCGTAGCAAGCTGCACCGCATCTATGAGTATATATTAAAGGACGGCCACCTAAAAAGCCAGATAAGGAATGCAAAATTTGAAGTACTTAGCGAACCTTGGCTGCTGTATAGAGATGGCAAGCCCGATTTTGAAGCTACCAAAGCCATACAAAAGCTATGGGCCAACAGCCTTATAGAGTACATTTTAGAGGCAGAATTGCACGGATACTCGGTAGTAGAGGGGGATGGTATAAGCCCCGAAGAGGGCAGTATCGGGGAGGTTATTTTGATACCACGGGAACACATCAGCATAGAAAAGCAGCGGATATTGATAGAGGGCAATGTTAATGGAGCATACCTTGATTATGCTGAATTAAAGGAAACTTTAGAACTGTTAGAGTTCGGCAAAAGAGATGACTACGGAACCCTGCTGGAATGCGCTTACAATGTCATTTGGAAATATTACAGCCGTAGTGACTGGAGCCGGGGAAGCGAAAAGTTTGGAATGCCAATACTCGCCATAGAGGCAGATACCAGCAATGATACTGAGTTAGATGCAATTGAAACCCGTGCAGCAAACTTTGGTTCGGATGGCTACATCGTTACCCAGGCAGGAGATAAAGTAACTATTGTTGAGCGGAAAGGCGACAATATGCACATTATTTGGCTCGACAATATTAAGCTGTGCAATGAGGAGGTAAGTAAGATCATCAACGGACAGTCAACAACCAGCGATCAAAAATCCTTTGTTGGTTCTGCTGAAGTTGGAGAAAGAACCATGCAAACTTTCACCCTTGCCCGGCTCCAGTACATTTCCGACGAGTGGAACAAATCAGTTATGCCGTACCTGGTCAGAAAAGGTTTTAAAGTTGAAGGGCTAAAATTTGACTATCCCGAACTGATAAGGCAGCGTGAAAAGAAAATGAACGGTGGCGCAACCAATACGGATGCCAAACCAGACCCTAATGAGAAAAAAGATAAAAAGGAGGATGTTAAGTAATGTGTATCATTTGCGACAATACTTTTTTCTTTAGCGAGAAGCAACGTATTCAACTCAATAAGAAGTTGGATTTAACAGGCATTGTTGAGAAAGCAATCAACCAGCTTTATGACGATAGGAAGATTGACCAGCCGACGAAGGATGCATTGTTTGTTTCCCATTATGAGCCGCTAAAGCAGGCAATAAACGAGGGCTTTGATTTAAAGATTGAGTACGGCACTCCCAACTATGAATTTTTAAAACAGCTTCAAACAAATACAGCTGTATTTGCCGCATTCAAGAGCCACGCATCAATGAAAGATATGGCCGCTCGCCTGAAAAACGACAGCGGTAATCTTCGCAGCCGGGAGGACTTTAAACGGGAGGCGTGGAAAGTTGATGAAACATACCGGGGTAGTAAGTTAGATGTAGAATATGATACAGGCGTACGATCGGCCCGTATGGCCGCTAACTGGCAACGATATCAGCAAAATAAAAGGCTGTATCCTAACCTCCGGTACATGCTATCCAAAGCGGCAAAGCCCGATGAAAAGCATTTAAAGTTTGTGGGGATTAACCTTCCTATTGATGATATATTCTGGACTACTCATTATCCTCCAAACCGGTGGCGTTGCCAGTGCAGTGCAGAGCCTAACGACGATGATGTAACCGATGTGCCCGAAAATCTTCCGCCGGTGCCTGAAGAGTTTGCATTCAATAGCGGAAAAACAGGGCAGGTTTTTGACCTGAAAAATAGTGAGTATATAAAGTCAGTTCCTCCAAAAGAACAGCCTGCATTAATTCGCAAAGCGAAGAGCTATGTTGTAAAAGACATTGCTGCAACCACTCCCTATCAAACATTGTATAATAGCAAGAGTGGCGGCAAGGTAGAAGCGCACCCGGTAACATTCAATGCCAGTGATTTTGACGAGAACGTGAAAGCATCCCGGATGCTTGCAAATGAAAAGCATACTGTAAGGTTGCTGCCAACATTGAGCGACAAGGATTTGCGCACTGCGTTATTTCCAAAAGATGTGAAGGCCAATAAAAACCCGGATGCTCTTATCGACGGCGATAAGATTGCAGACTTTAAGACAATTACATCGGCGGGAAAGAACACAATCAAACACGCCCTTAGTTCTGCACGACAGCAATGTAACAATGCAGTGCTTGTAATACCTGAAGATGTTTCCACAACCAAGTACCAGGCGATTAAGCAAGTAAAAGAAAAAGCGGCTCAAAAGGAAATGAAAGACTTTGGAGAGATATGGATTAACTACAAGGGCGAGTGGTTGTATAATCCGCATAAATAAAAAAGGGACTACCGAAATAGTCCCTAACACGGCGGCTCTGTTTCCGATGTGGCGTGCCTCCGTGATGCAAATATAGTAAAATGGCTTTAGATAACGAAAATATACATGGAGCGGATGATCTTATCAAGAGGTTAAATGCTGCAAAGCAGTATCTGAAGGGAGATGTATTTCAGGTGGTTGGTGTGGAGGCTGTCAAACTATTTAAAAGCAACTTTCAGGAGGAGGGCTTTCAGGATAATGGTGTAAAGAAATGGGCAAGTCGGAAAACTAAAAGAAGTGGCTCAACCGATGGACAGAAAGTTTTAAGCAAAAGTGGCGAACTGGCAGAAAGCATTGATTACCGAATCGAAGGACGTACCGTAATTATTATTACAGACAAGCCCTATGCTGAGATACATAATGAAGGTGGAGAAATAAGTGTTTCCCCTAAAATGAAAGCATTTTTTTGGGCAAAATTTATTGAGGCAAGGGATGCAGAAGGTGATAGCTATGATGCGGAAAAAAGCGAGGCAAATGTTTACAAGGCGATGGCACTTTCCAAGACTATCAAAATGGAAAAACGTCAATACATGGGCGAGAGCAGACAATTGATTGACAATATTACAAATAAAGTAATACGGGATTTAACCCGGATACTCAAATCATAAATCATGTTTAATTATCCTGTATATAAAGCAATGAAGGCACGGTTAATCGGTATTGCACCCGTGTTTATTTACCTAAAACAATATGTAAAAGGTAAAGACAATACCAGTTATAAAGTACCAGCCATTTATATAGAGTTGCCAGACGGTACACCCATTTCATTTTATGGCAGAAAGCTAATGACAGCGATGGGTGCGCAATTCAAAGTACACTATATCAGCTATGCTCCATTCAAAAACCACGAAAACCCGGTGCAGGATAGTGCCATAGCTGCCCACGAAACAAAAGTGAGGGAGATAGACACTTTAATAAACGGATGGAATGCAGCCGACCAGGACGGGAAAATAATAACCCAACAGTTGCTCCCGGTAAATGCAAGCCTCAACAATTTTATGGGCGATACGCTTGTTTCAATTATTACTTATCAAACAGAAGTGTATAGCAGGCACTTGCAAGTGTAGTATGTCATGCCGATCCGCCGCGGCGGAGAGGCATCTTAATTGTCAATTATCAATTGTCAATTACTTTCATGCTACTGCCCTGGTGTACTTAATAATGGTATTTGGAGAAGGAAGGATTGAAGCATCTATTGAGGTGATAATTTTAGCCACAGTAACCGGCGAAAGAAATATATCCTCGGCAGTAGCCTCAATAAGGTACTTCCACTCCCATTTCGGATTTTTCTTTTTAAAATAGCTAAAACGCTGACGTATATAAGCATTTCGCTTTTCTAGTCGGGCTTTGTCGTATGCCATAAGGGGTTAAGGAAAGCGGAAATATACAATTATTTGTATGCCAAAAACAAATTTTATTTCCAGTTTTTGGCTATTTAATGGCAGTTTATGGGCAATAAAAAAGGCATTATCCGGGTACCTATAATAAAAAAAGCCCGCCATTTCTGGTCGGGCAATTGATTGTATTCCTGTGCAAATATAGTCATTTTTGTTCTACTTTTTTACGCCACTTTTCCAACTCTTCCACTCTTTTCATCACGCCTGTTACATCCACATCAGCCATCTCCTTCAGGTCTTCTACAGTAGTAAACCTTCGTAGCATATGCCCCTTCCCAGTAAATAGCCATTCGATATTTAAATCTGGATAATTGTCGAAAATTTTCGACAAAATATCACTTCCAATGCTCCCTTTTTGCTTTTTTATTGGGGTTGCTATTGCGCTATTAGATACATTGATAGATTGCTCAAATGCTCTGTAGCTAATGTTTTTTGCCTTAATGAATGTATCAAGGCGAGTAAATATATTATCCATGTCGAGAATTTTCTAAAAAAGATTTGGAAGTGTCGTTTTAATTCTACAATTTGCGACAGAAATCGACACAATGAGAAATAAAACTACAATAAAAAAAACGAACAGTCCTAGAAAAAGAGTTAGCAGTACCACCATAGCCGAAGTAGTAAGATGTGCGCCTAGCACTGTACGTATGGTACTAGGCGAAAGCCGCAATGCCGATACCACCACAGGCGAACGCATCCTTTGCGCCGCCATGATACTCGAAACAGGATTCGAAAATGTAATTATCAACGCCAAAAAAATATTAAATCACCAATAAAACAACCATCATGTCACAGACACTAGCTCAATTCGAACAAATGGTAAAAGACAGGATAGCTTGTCTTAAACAAATGAAAGCCGACAGGCTACAGGTAAAGGTAGCTATTATCGCTCCTCAACAGCAATCCGCCGATAGCCCACATGCTTCGGATATAGGTTTGCAATTGCCTCAATCAGCCGATGCAACCGTACAGCTTGACCAAGGGTACGTGCATCAACTGTCAATGTCAATCGGGTGGCAGGATAGTAGCGGGCATCGCATTCAAATCCCCCTTCGTGATGGCAGCATACTTCAGATAGAGTTGGCAGACCCCCAGCTACAAGACTACTGGCGTCTAAAAGCTGCCGAAGATTTGTAACCAACACCCCGTGTAGCGGCATCGATGCACGGCTATAATCAAATCGATCGTGGCTATGCACACTATCATAATCCACTACCACCACTACAGCACTCACTACATATTTCATAACCCCTAAAAATAAAAAAAATAGTCAAATGAAAACACACACTACAAATCAGCAGCTTGCCGTAGAGCATTTTGTATTTCCTGTTGTATCCTTTCCATTACCGGATAATGATCATGAAAAGCGTCAGCGGTCAATTTTCGAAGGTTATCAGCATACTGGCGATAAAACTCCCTCCGGTTCGCTGCTACCTGCTCCGCCGGTTGCTCAGCCGACAGATAGCCAAATACTAGATTCTCCAATGCCATAACACGGGCATTTATCATTATTACATTAACACTGTTTCTTAAAACATTTTTTTCTACATCTTCTTTTTTCATAACCCTAAAAATAAACAAAAATGAACAAAACAACGGGTATTATCCCCTCCACAACCGCATCACAAGTATTCGATTTTAACCAAAAAAAGGTAACTACCATACTCATAGATGGTATGCCGTGGTTCATCGCAAAAGACGTTTGCGACATTTTGGGCCTTGATAATGTTACAAAAGCAATGTATGTATTGGATGAAGATGAGAAGCTGACCTTACCAATAGTTAGGGCAGGTCAAAAAAGGACAACCAATATCATCAACCAGTCCGGCATATACAATCTCTGCTTTCGTAGCAACAAGCCACAGGCTAAGGCCCTTCGAAAGTGGGTCACTTCAGAGGTATTACCAGCAATAATGAAAACCGGTAGCTATACCACACCCGGCAAAGACGGTGTCATAGATGTACGAGACCTGCCAATCACCATCTTACATTACAATAATAATGCTGTCAAATCTTTTATCTACAACAATCAGCAGTGGTATTGCCTCAGTGACCTGCTTAGGGCATTTGGTAAAAAAACACAAGCATATACCATCGTAAAAAGCCTCAACTCAAAAACTACTAATGCACAAAGGTTCCTCACATACGGCAGGGTACAGCATGTCATATACAGCAATCAAGCCGGTGCCAATATTTTAAAAAGCTTTCAAAACCGGATCCAATCACAGCAGTCGCCTAGTTCCTATCAGCAGTTATCATTTATTTAACTCTAAACTATGCAGTACCTACCCCATACCTCTATATTATGCTTAGAAAGCACCGAGTTTATCGGCGTAGTAGTACCCGGTAGCACCTACGACAGTTGGCGTACCCGTGGCAAGATAAAGGTACATGGCCGGGGCGGCAATGGTCGCCGGGTACTTATAGAGTACGAGAGCATAAAAGAGCCGTGGGCAAGAGAGCTTATATATAGTATATACGGCGACCCCTACCAATACGCCTCCCTCCAACCTCTCCGGGATTTAATAAACCGGGTCGAGATCAAAGTAAAAGCCCGCCACTTTTTTGACCATTACACCAAGCCAAATGGCGACCTGCTCGACGATCATTTAAAGAATGAGTATGTAAAAGCCGCCGCCGTTATGAGCATGATAGACTATGCTTATGAAAATAAAAAGTGGCTAAAGAAAGAGTTGAAATTAGAGATAAAGAAGTTTTGGGACATCGTTGGCACTATGAAAGAAACCAAAGATGCAGAACTCCCTACCAGCTACCGGCATTTACAACCAAGATATAATGCATGGAAGGCGCAAGGGTTTGCCGGGCTGGTAACCAAGAAGATAGGCAACTCCAACAGCCTGAAAGCAGGCGACGAGGTAGTAAACCTAATTCTCAGCCTGTACGCCGACGACAACAAGCCATATGCAATTGACATTTACGACTACTACAAAAAGTTCCTCCGGGGCGAAGTTCATTTAATAGATGTGTCCACCGGTGAACTATACAATCCAGCAGCGTTTGAGGACTTAGGCAAAACAACCATTTGGAACATTATAAATAAGTACAGCAACAGGATTGAAGTTGATAAGGTGCGCATGAGCCGCAAAGAGTTTAATGATACGCACCGTCCGCACGTAATGAGGCATGCGCCACTATATGCATTTAGTAAGCTATCAATGGACGACATCTCTATTCCATTCAAGATGCACGATAATAAGCGGGTATGGGCTTATGAAATAGCGGACGTATGTAGCGGTTGCATTGTTGGTTATTCCTTCGCCCGGAGCAATGACGAGGGCAGTGGAAAAGATCGGGAGTTGTTTAAGAAAGCTGTTAAAAACATGTTCCGCACTATTGTTACCAACGGATGGAAAGTGCCACATGAAATAGAGGTAGAGCAGCATATTTCAAACACATTCAAAGGAAGTGTAAACGAGGACGGCGAGTTTGTAGCAGATATATTAACCGATGGGCACTTGTTTCCATTTGTCCGCTGGTGCAATGCCGCTAATCCGCAGGAAAAACGCTTTGAGCATATCAACAAAGGAAAGAAGTACAGCAAGGCAAGTAAGCGGGATGGTTTTCAACGCCGCCCATTTGCAAAGCTGGAAGCCAACCGCATGAACGAGGATAAGAACAAGAAGCGGTACACATTTGAGGAGGTGGTAGCAAATGAGATGTCCGATATTAATGAGTGGAACAACGACCTGCATCCTAATCAAATGATATACCCCGGCATGACCAGGTGGCAGGTATTGCAGAATCACCAACACCCCGACCTTCTTACTCCGCACCTTCCAACCATTGCAAAGTATATCGGCCTGCAAACGCCAACCAGCGTAAACAGGACTTTCGTAAGTGTTCAGTATGGTAAATATGTTGTAAAAGATGATGACCTAGGCAGGCTCAATTCTAGCAACATAGTTACCGCTTACTACATGCCCGGCAACAATCAGGAGATACCGGAAATATACCTATATCAGGATGACCGATTTATATGCACGGCCACTAAAATGAACCGCTTCAATGAGGCTAAGTTCGAGCAAACAGAGGCCGACATACATCTCATGCACAAGCAACAGGGCCACATTGGCAGCTTTGATGCCGCCATCAAAAAGAGAGTTAATGATCTAAAGAAAATACAGGTAGTCACTCCCTTTGTTGATGCCAACGACGAGGAGGATATGAAATATCCGGAGCCGGTATATGTAGATGCCGCACCTGTTATGATTGAGGAACAGCAAGACGCCGATTACTGGACACGTAAAGCAATAGAGGACTTATAATATATGAAATCAGCAAGGCGCATGAAGTGGGAAGAAATCACAAACGAAATGTGGAGTAAGGCCATGACGGCAGAAACCATTGAAGAAGTTGAAAGAATAATACGGATAGCCAACATAAAAATTAAACGGCTATTCGCTGAAAATAAAAACTCCTCCACTATGAATGAAGGAGCCGGATTTAATAATTAATAAACCCAAAAACAAACCTCAAATCTATGCTTACTACCGAACAAAAACAAAAGATCGCAAAGGCAATTTTTGCCAACCGACCCAACTTTACCGGCAGTGATGCCAAGTATGCAACAAGCCTCGGCATCAATAAGGGTATCCTTTCCCGGTTAAAATCAGGTTCGACTGACAAAGTATTAGCTGAAGATAAATGGATACATATAGCCCGGAGGCTGAGTGTAACCTTTAGCGACACAACGGAATGGAAAACAGCCGAGACCCCCGTTTTTTCATACATCACCAAGCAGCTTACACACTGCCAGCGTGAAGGCACTTCAGGTATCTACTGCGATAAGGCAGATGTAGGCAAAACACACACAGGCAAAGAATATGTTCGCTCCCATAAGAACGCAGTATATATTGATTGCAGCCGGGTAAAGAACAAACAAAAGCTTATTCGTGCCATTGCAAAGGAGTTTGGTGTAGATTATACAGGCAAATACGCAGATGTATTTGATGATTTGGTTTGGTACTTGAAAACAGTTGAGAACCCGCTTGTCATACTTGATGAAGCCGGCGACGTTGATTACCCAGCTTTCCTCGAATTAAAAGCCCTCTGGAATGCAACAGAAAACTATTGTGGCTGGTATCAAATGGGTGCCGATGGGTTGGCTGCTAAAATGGATAGAGGCATCAGCAACAAGAAAGTAGGATATACTGAAATATACAGCCGCTACGGTGGCAAGTATCAACACATTGTACCACGGGCTACCGAGGAGGCTAAGACATTCCTAAATCAACAGGTTGCAACCCTTATAAAAACAAATCATCCCAATGCAGATATTCAAAAACTTGTGGCAAAGTGTAATGGCTCATTACGCCGTGCTCGTATCGAGATTACGAAACTTAAAAGAGCCGCTTAAATCGCATCCCATGACACACGCAAAACAATTAAAAGCACAGTTCAGCTACAACAGAAAGCAGGTAATGTGGCTTACTGGCATGAACGAGGCCGAGTATATCAACTTTCAGGTTGATACCGCTAAAGCGTGGGTAGATCGATACTGGGCCGATATAATTGATGCCGATAGTCTTTTTGCATGTGCCATGTTTTGGAGCTGGTGGCACTTCGCATGGGATCAGGCAGACGACACTATGATTATAACTCCTTTGTTTTCCATCAAAAAGCAAGAACGGCATACATCATACAGGGCAATGCATCAGTATATTTTTAATGAGAGTAGTCAGGAGGTACAATGGCTGATCGCTGACTTTAGGAATATGCGTAGTGAATTTGAAAAGGACATCAAAAAACAAAAGGAGGTAAAAAAATGACCATTCGTAATTTAATTATGCCGGATGAATTAATGCCGATCATCCTGCAAAAGATCGAAAATGTAGAAAAAGACCTCGCTGACCTTTTAGGCATTCAGGTGAAGGTAAGGTTACAGTTGCATCCTACAACAACCAATGAAAAGATGCTGCAAATGTTGGTGTGCGATGCCTACCAAGTGAGTTGGGAATGTGTGGCTGGAAAAAGCCAGAAACAGCAACAGGTATTTGCCCGACATGCGTACTGCTACCTGGCCCATCACTATATGTACTTGCACAAGCACCACACGGAACTCATGGGCACTCTTGGCGGCAGAGATAGAACAACCATACTGAACAGTATAAAGACAGCCACAAACATGCTAGAAACAAATCATGCCCCATTTAGCAACCCATTGAAGCAAATAATAAAACTATTGAAAGGCGATGGAGAAATTCAAAACTAAAGAGAAAGCCGCTTTTGTAACCGGTCTTGAAAAGATAATTGATAAAGAACTTTTAACGGCATCAGAAAGTGAATTAGAGTGCTTGTATTTGGCTGTGTTGTCTGAGGTCAAGCAGAAAATATACAACAAAATGGGAGAGGTAAAAAAAGCTTATTCATTTTCTTTCACGCCTGCACAGGCTATGGCATTACGGGTATTATTTCTAATCAAAGCAAAGTCTGTTGACATGTACATGTGCAACCGCATGTTGCAGGTTGCAAATTCTATACAACAGCATTACGCTTCATAAACAGCATTTATTTTTTAATCAATAAACAATAAAAAATGGCAACGACCAGAGCAAAAAAGAAAGTCATCAGTAACGTATCCCTCGAAACGGCACAAGAAGCCAGTGAGAAATACGCACAGAACAGCAACAAGCTTCAAAAAATTGAGGCTAAAATGAATGAAGAAATCAACAAGGTAAAAAGTAAGTACCAGGACGACATTACTGAGTTGCAGGAAAGTCTTGATGAACCAATGCAGATACTTGAAGTGTTTGCCAAAGAGCAACAGGAAAATTGGGGCAAAAGGAAGAGTACCGAGTTACTGCATTGCATTATCGGTTTCCGTACCGGCACTCCAAAAGTGACTAAAGACAAAAAGTACACATGGGAGTTGATCACAGAAACATTTACAAAGTTGTTTCCAAACCTTACCCGTAGCAAGGTAGAGATTGATAAAGACGCAATCATAGCCATGCGTGACGAGGACGGCTTTAAGGAGATTAAAGAGAAGTGCTTTATTGATGTAGTTCAAGACGAAACCTTCTTTGTACAAACAAAAGTCGAAGAACTGCAACCAGCCTAAAGTTAATTTTTATTACAACGATCAACGACATTGGGAGCGGGTCAAAGAGTTTCCCCGCTTCCAATAAAAAACCAACATTTCATTTGAAATGGCAAGAAAAAAACCAAACAAGATGAAGCCAATGACATTGGTAGTAGAAAGCAGAAAGGTAATCAGCATCCATCCAACCGATGGCAAAAGACCAATTAGGCTTGATCATAGAACCATCATTTATGTACCTGCCGATGCTACCGATCAGCAGATTGCAACCTTTAAGGCAAAGTACAAGAAATAGAACCCCTTTTATTACCATTAATACACCACTAAACCCCATCTTATGGAGCAAAAAAACACACTAAACGACATCAAAGAGGTCATCATCGGCATCCTGAAGGGCAATCCTATGCAATCTGTTTTCATGATTAAGCAGAATGCTTCACTTGAAAACATAAGTGAAAATGCCATTGATAGTTGCCTTCAGGAACTATGGAAGCAAGGAAAAATACAAGAAAGCGGAAACTGCTATTACCTAAACCCCGAAACCATTATTTAATCAATGTCAAAAAGAGCATTAGGAGTAACTGAATTTCTTTCAAAGAAATTCATTGAGCTATCCTTTGAGGATATATGGTTAAGAGCAATGGGCAAGCCGGAGAGAAACTTTAAAGCTATCATATTCGGGAAACCTAAGAACGGGAAAACAGAGTTCTGTATAATGTTTGCGAAGTACCTCACCAAGTTCGGCAAGGTGCTATACAACAGCTTTGAGCAGGGCCACAGCAAAAGCCTTCAGGATGCTTTTGTAAGGCAGGACATGCACCAGGTGAAAGGCAACATCATCATTACCCACAAAGAGAAGTACGATGAAATGTTTAAGCGGCTCAAAAGGAAGAAAAGCCCCGGTATTGTTTTCATAGATAGCGTACAGTACATCAAGATGACCGGCGATCAATGGAAAGAACTCATTGAGAACTTTCCCCGCAAAATATTTATTGTCATAAGCCATGCCACTGGCGACGAGCCTAAAGGAACCTCCGCCGAAGCTATACAATACGATGTAGATATAAGCATTCTGGTCAAAGGCTTTAAAGCGCACTGTCAGGGCAGGTTTGGCGGTGGCGATGATATAGTAATATGGGAGGAAGGGCACCGCCGTTTCATGGCCCGGCAGCAAGGCAAAAAAAAGGAGGCAACTCCCACACCTGCTAAGGCTACACAAGCGGAATTACCACTAAACAATATTGTTGAACCTCAAAAACAAACAAATGAATTTCAGAAGGAGCCACAAATACAGGTATCGGAGCAAACCTTACACTAGCCGTAAGATTAAAAAGCGGTATAAAATGATGAGTAAACGAACCGCATACGATTTGCCATTTTAGAAACAAAACTAAGTGTAAATGAAAATCAAACATCTGTTTTTGATAGCGATAGTTATTATAACATGCGTGTACTTATATAGTCACACCTATCTAATCCCATTTAAGCGAAAAGCAACCTGTATCGGCAAAATAGTTACTTCAGAAAGAAGTGGACAGCCGTACTATTATTTAATCTATAAAATGGATGATGGCAGTATCCTCAGCAATAAGGTTACAGTTGGAAACTATTTCCAAACAAAAGAAGGTGACACATTCCTACTTGATGACTTTAAAATTGAATGGAAATGAAAGAGATGAGCAAATCCAGGAAAGTTGAATTTATCCCTCTTAAAAAAATACTCACTTCTCTTGATGAGATAATTGAAGATAATAAATACAGACAGACTAGAGCTAAAGCACCCGATAAAAAAAGAGCAATTAAAAAATCTATTCTGTTTTGGGAAAGTGTACAATTTCAGTTAATGAAATATGATACGCTGATAAAGAAATCAAAGCCAATAATCCCTCCTGTTTTCCCAAAAGACAGATTTAACCTAAATGATAACTTATGAACCGCAATACATCAACCCTATTGGGAGAACTTCAAAAAGGAGATCGCTTTAAGTACCCCGGCAAAACAGATGCATGGGAAGTCATTGCGCAAGTTGGAAAAACAACTGATTGCAATCAGTTCAACCCGCAGGGCGACAGACTGCATGTCAATGACATTGCAAAAAGGAGCAGCGCACAGGTAATTTTTCTTAGGCATACAAACTCGCAACCCAATGAATAAAGCATCAACCATAACCCTACAGTTGGAGATCACAAAGCATGCATATAGCAGAGGAAAAGAGCGTGTCGGCTTAGATGCGAAGGCATTTGAAGTAATGGTAATGAAAGCTTACATCTCCGGGAAGAAACACGGCGACACCAAAGGGCAGTTAAAGAAGTATATCGACAGCCTCTATTTTAAATATAAGAACGCCAACAATACCCGGATATACGGATACCATATTTACCTGTTCAACAAAGAGACGCTAATAACAGTGTACCACATTCCCAATGAGTTAAAAAAGTACGTGAAGCTATGAGCGAATGTATTGGCGATTGCCAAATGAACGGTGCAGGCGGCATAATGGTTTGCCCAAAATGCGGACAGGATGAATACCACAATTTTTTAGAACCAAATAATTTAATAACAAAAACACACCAAATGAACAAGATCAAATTACACATCAAGACACTTGCCGGTGAAATTCTTTTTGAGTTTGAAAAAGAAAACAACACCATTAAGGAAACGGTAACAGAATTATTGAAGGCAAAAAAAGGCGAATGGATAAAGTCAGCCGATTTGTCGGATATGGATTTGTCAGGAATTGATTTTAGCAACAGTCAATTCTACAACAGTCAATTCTACAACAGTAAATTCTACAACAGTCAATTC
>JANPHE010000258.1:0-19373 GCA_031424295.1 Segetibacter sp.
ATGAGTCTTGAATTAGGTGTGTTTGATCATAAGGAATTTGATATAAAAGACCACCGTTTGTTTTCAGAAAAAGACATTGCAAGTAATAGAAACAAATATACACCAACTGTAACTTTGCAAAGAGTAGAAGCCTCCTCATCTATGATTGAGATAGTAGTTTGCGAAGAAGTTTGGTACGACCCTGATGGTGATGCTGACCCATGCGATTGTAGTGGCAATGAATACTTTGACCATTGGGAATGCAAATCGTATTTCATAACAGGAAGTGGAGGAGGACCAAGTGGAGGCAATTCAAATGGGGGTAACTCAAACGGAGGCAATGCAAACGGCGGTACCGATCCTGGAAGTGGAGGTACGTTAGGCAATGGCTCAAACGACCCCGGATACAATGGAGGAACCGGCAATCAAACATGGAACCATGTGCCTGACCCCGATAAAAACGACAATGGAACTCAGGGAGTTTTAGACTATTTAGATGGTTGGGATGCAAATGACGATTTTCAAATTGACCCTGCGAGTAGAGATAGTGTGGCTTTAGCAAAACTGAAATCTGATCAACAAGCAATTAAAAACACAAGGGATTCGGTTTGGAATTTAGCTCGCACTTACGATATTGAGTACTTTTTTTACGTTGTAGAAAGCGGAGGACAAAAAAGAGTGGTAGGAATAACAACAGATTCCTTACAAGATGAGGTAACTCCTGACAAGCGAAAACTTATGGGAGCTAGTCCCGTAGCAGATTACCACCCGCATCAGGATGCTATTTCAAAATACCGACATCCGCAAGACCCGCCTGATTTGGTAGCAGGAAACAAGGAATGGAAAAAAGTGCTCTACTTTAGATCTTATGTTGATTGCGGAGATACACTATATGCTGTAGTTAATGAGGATTTAACAAAACTGAATACATTTTTTTTAAAAGATTTGGATACCGAATTTGAAACTAAATGGAGTGGCTTGCAATCAAGTCCAGATAGAAGAAGTAAAGGATTGCAATTGCTTAAAGAACTAATTGGAAGCAGCAACGATAGTGGACTTGGCTTTTATAAATCTATAAATGCAGATAAAACAGAATTTACCAAATTAAATTAACGAACTAAATTTGCAATCATGAAATATTTACTAATATTAGGCTTGATAGTTTGCAATTCTGCCTACTCGCAAACTTCTGATACTATCTATAATAAAATTAAAAGCATCAACTTTTACAATTATACCAACAAACCTGTAGATAGTTTTCTTGCTGTAATACCTCAAGGGTATTCAAGAATAAAATTATATGGACACTCCGCAAGTAATAAAGTACGCTATTTAGCTATTCAATATCCGGGAGGTTCTCATATTGTTATTAAAGTTAAGAAATATATCCACATGAATCCTATTGATGCGAATAGGGTTTGGGATTTGAATTTATATCGCAAAGAACAGCTTCATTATGTTCAGTTAACTCATTGGGATTTTGCAGGAGAAAGTGCAGTAGGTGATTAGTGTGAGTTACGAGAATAGGGTATCCTGCCAACATGAGCATTGGCAAAAGATCGGCTTAGAGAAGTAAATTGAACTAAGATTGTCTATTGAACTATATATCTTAGGTTCGACTGAAAGTTCTCTACTGTAGCTCCTTCGCCAATGCTTTTTCTTTAGATGAAGGCGCTGACATTGTAGAATTAGAATAAAAAAACAATCATTATGAGCAAATTTCAATCTCACAATTTCTCAGGTCAAAAGGCACTTATTCGTGTGGACTTTAATGTTCCCTTAAATGACAAATTTGAAATAACGGATGATAATCGTATGCGTGCCGCTGTTTCTACTATTCAAAAAGTAATAAAAGATGGTGGCAGTGTCATCCTGATGAGCCACCTGGGAAGGCCGAAAGATGGTCCAACTGAAAAATATTCTTTAAAGCATTTGGTTAACCATTTGTCTCAATTGTTGGGTGGTGTACATGTAGCTTTAGCTAATGACTGTATAGGTGAAGAAGCGATCCAAAAAGCTGCAGGATTGAAATCAGGTGAAGTGCTTCTATTAGAAAATCTTCGTTTTTACAAAGAAGAAGAAAAAGGCAATGAAGATTTTGCCGAGAAGTTGAGCAAACTGGGCGATGTGTATGTTAATGATGCTTTTGGAACAGCGCATCGGGCACATGCTTCTACTGCCATTATTGCAAAATTCTTCCCGGGCGATAAAAAAATGTTTGGGCTTCTAATGGAAAGTGAAGTGAAAAGTGCAGAAAAAGTATTGCATGAGAGTGAGCGACCTTTCACTGCTATTCTTGGAGGTGCCAAGGTAAGCGACAAGATATTGATTATTGAAAACCTGCTAGAGAGAGCCAATCATATTATTATTGGTGGAGGAATCGCTTATACTTTTTTGAAGGCGCAGGGTAATGAAATTGGCAATAGTCTATGCGAAAATGACAAACTTGAACTTGCATTACAATTATTGGAAAAGGCCAAAGCAAAAGGCGTAGAATTTCATTTGCCTGTAGATAGCGTAGTAGCAGACAAGTTTGATGCGAATGCAAATACACAATTCGTCACCAATAGCAATATTCCACAAGGATGGATGGGATTGGATATAGGTGCAGAAGCAATTAAACAATTTGGTGCAGTTATTCTTGCCAGCAAAACCATTTTATGGAATGGACCAATGGGTGTTTTTGAAATGGAGAAATTCAAATCAGGAACCAAAGCTATTGCTGACTTTGTAGTAGAAGCTACCTCAAAAGGTGCATTTTCTTTGGTAGGTGGTGGAGACAGTGTGGCTGCTGTAAACCAATTTGGTTTGGCTAACAAAGTGAGCTATGTAAGTACAGGTGGTGGCGCTATGCTCGAATATTTCGAAGGGAAGGAGTTGCCCGGTATAGCAGCAATCAATCATTAAGACAGTTCGGCAGTATTTTATAAATGGTCAGTAATTTGTTATCTTACGTTCTAATATTTTCAAAATAAACAACAAAAACAATGAGTACAGGTAAATTAACCTTAATAGTAATTTTAGCAGCCGTTCTTTTATTGGGCGGTTGTGGTTGTGGTCAGTACAATGGCTTGGTGGTATCTGACGAAGCTGTTAAGAAAGCATGGAATGACGTACAAAGCGATTATCAGCGTCGTGCAGACCTTATTCCAAACTTGGTTAATACAGTTAAAGGTGAAGCAAATTTTGAGCAAACTACTTTGACCAAAGTAATTGAAGCCCGAGCTTCTGCTACACAAATGAAAGTAGATGCCAATGATTTAACTCCAGAAAAACTACAACAGTTTCAACAGTCGCAAGGACAATTGTCTCAGGCTTTGGGAAGGTTGTTGGTGGTGTCTGAGCAGTATCCAAACCTGCGTGCAAATGATGCTTTCCGTGGATTGCAAGCACAATTAGAAGGAACTGAAAACAGGATTAAAGTAGCTCGTAATGATTTTAATGCTGCCGTTCAGGCATACAGCGTACAGGTAAGAAAATTTCCTACGGTATTGTTTGCCGGTATAATGGGTTTTAAACCAAGAATTGGTTTTGCTGCTGATGCAGGAGCCGATAAAGCACCTGAAGTAAAATTCTAATCAAGCGCATGTCATTATTTTCCTTTTTTAAAATGAGACAATTCTTTACTGCCGATCAGCAAAAGCAAATGGTAGAAGCCATTAAGCAAGCCGAACGCAATACAAGTGGTGAGGTGAGGGTGTTTGTTGAAGGTAAATGTAAGTTTGTAAATGCGGTTGACAGGGCTCAGGAGATTTTCTTTGGATTGAAGATGGATAAAACAGAAGATCGCAATGCTGTACTATTGTATATCGCATTAGACGATCAGCAGCTGGCCATCTTTGCTGATGAAGGAATTTATCAAAGGCTGGGCAGTCAGTATTGGAATGATGAAGTGAAGAAGATCACTTCAGCTTTTACTAAAAATGATTATGCAGGTGGCATTTGTACAGTAGTAAAAGATATTGGCGATGCATTAACTGCCCAGTTTCCTTATGACAGTACAACAGATAGAAATGAACTGCCGGACGAAATAATATTTGGTCATTAATCTTTTTGTATCCCGCCCCATCGGGCGGGATGCTTATTTATACAATTCATGAAGTATTTTATTTCCATACTCTTTTTGCTTTTCACACTGGTTGGTTGGTCTCAGAACATTCCAGCTAAACCTTCGCCTGCGAGGTTGGTAAATGATTATACCAATACCCTAACCGAAGATCAGAAAGCCACCTTGGAAAAAAAGCTGGTGGATTATGACGACAGCACGAGCAATCAGATAGTAGTGGTTATTATAGCTACTACAGAAGATTATGCACCAGTAGACTATGCTACTAAGCTAGGAAGAGAGTGGGGCGTAGGAAATAAGAAGTCAAATAATGGAGTTGTATTGCTCATTGCTAAGAATGATCGTAAGCTATTTATATCTCCGGGCTATGGATTGGAAGGAGCGATACCTGATATAACCGCAAAGTCAATCGTTGATGATGTTATTGTGCCCAACTTTAGAAAGGATGATTATTATAGAGGAATAGACCTAGGCATTACAGCTATCATGAAAGCCGCAGCAGGGGAATACAAAGCTCCTGAAGGTTATCGCAAAAAAAAGAAAGATGGTGGTGGCGGAGGGTCTGTAATTTTTGTAATTATCATCATTATCATTGTGCTTTCAATGATAGGTAAAGGCGGCGGCGGACGAGGTGGTATGATGAGTCGTAGAGGATTTGGTGATGTAGCCACAGGAATGATTTTGGGCAACTTGCTCGGTGGTGGTAGAGGTGGCGGTGGTTTTGGTGGAGGTGGAGGTTTTGGAGGAGGTAGTTCCGGTGGTGGATTTGGCGGTTTTGGCGGCGGTGGTTTTGGCGGCGGAGGATCGGGGGGCAGTTGGTAGAATTGTACCCTATCCAACAATGTCATTTTACTTCACAAAAAGTAGAAAAGAGCAAAACATGAAAAAGGCTGAACAAAGAACTTAAAAGCACAAGTGAGTGACACAACCAAATCCGAATAAAGGACAAATATTTGTTCCCAAAAAAATTCTTAAGTCGATGGCATAGCCCTAACCAAAATATTTTGGTCTAGTGATACCATGTTATACTATCGGAACTTTTGAATATTTTAACCGATAATACCAATAAATACAAAGGCTATCTCAAAAAATAATTACGAACAATACTGAAATAAAAAAAGAGCTTTGATTACGATCAAGCTCTTTTTTTGTTTGGGTTTTATTTTAAACAATGATTACTTGCTTCATGAACTTGTAGCAGCTATTTCTTATCAATCCACCAAGCCGAAACTTTGCCCACCGACCAAGTTCGTCAATACATTTCCGCTTCCACCACCTATTGCTTTGCCAGCTTCGCCACCAATGGCAGATAGTGACAGACTGCCTGTTCCAGATGCACCATTTTGTCCTCTATCGCCACCTTGTCCTCCTGTTGCTCCACCATTGGTGCTTATGCCTCCACCACCTCCTGTAGTAGCAGTTCCTATAAAACCGGGAACACCTGTTCTGCTGGGAAAACAACCACCAAACTGAGAACTAGAATATTTTCCACCACCACTTCCTCCATTTCCACCAACAAATCCAGCACCGCCGCCGCCGCCGCCACCAAAACCTCCAATTAATGAACCACTACCACCACCACCACCGCCTCCTCCTGCAATTACTCCATAGTTATTGATAAAAACTTGTACCCCTGCTTTTGTTGCTACAGCATTACCGCCGGTTTTTCCATTGGTTGCAAAAGCATACAATCCTGAACATCCTTGCTCAAGAGTGCCTGAGCCTCCGTCTCCTCCACTTCCGGCAATCATGCCTCGATTAATGATTGTTATTTCGGCATTGTAAGGCATAGTACTAAATGTAAGAGCTGTATCTCCTGCTAAACATCCATTTATCGTAACACCAGGCGCTACGTTGATAAGATATTTTCTTGAGGGAGTAAATACTGCATAAGTTTTATAAAAGTCAACTTTGCATGCATCACTGGTAATGTTGATGGTAACTGTTCTACAATTATCGCAATAGCAATTCCACAATCCGATGGTACTATCATAATAATTGAGACAATGTTCGTCTGTATTATAAACATGTAAACCATCAGGAGGGCTGCTTATTGCATTTCGCTGTGATGTACTAAGTCTGGGAAACAAGATGCCTTTGCTAGTGGAAGAAACATCTAGCAGTGCCTTTGCATTTGGGCTAGTCGTTCCTATACCTACGTTTTGTGCGAATAGATTTAAAGTTGCTAAAACAAAAATCAACACGAAGGATAATTTTTTCATCAGTTGATATTTAGGAATTATAAATTTAGACTAATTTTTAATATTTTTTGCTTTTTAACCTACGCTCCTGAAAATTGAAGGTACAACAGTAAGCCGGCCGCCACAGTCATTATTGCCAACGCTGCAAAACCTAAGATGTTTGCAGTCAAGCCGTTCACATGCTCGCCCATGATTGTTTTATTATTGGAAATGTGTAAAATGATGACAATTAAAACAGGGGCAGTAATACCATAAAGAATAGCAGTAAAAATCAACGCTTTGATGGGTGATATGCCTATATAATTCAAGGAAAGTCCCAGAAACAGCGATATCGCAATGATGACATAAAACCCTTTTGCTTCATGAAATTTCTTGTCAAGTCCTTCTTCCCAACCAAAGGTTTCGCTGAAAATATAGGATAGAGAACCACTTAAAACCGGAATAGCTATGAGGCCTGTCGCTATAATACCAATTGCAAATAACAAGTAAGCAAAATTTCCCGCCAAAGGTTTTAAAGCCATGGCTGCTTGCTCTACAGTATTTATCTGGTGAACGCCTGCTTTAAATAAAACGGTACCGGTTGTAAGGATAATGAAGAACATTACAAAGCCGGAGAAGGTCATCCCAAAGTCAACATCTTGTCGCATCTCATGAATGATTTTTTTATTAACCACCAAATGATTTTTCTTATGCTTCATTTCTTCTACTTCTACTGAAGCCTGCCAGAAAAACAAGTAAGGAGAGATGGTGGTTCCTAAGATGCCAACAATAATGGCGATAAATGCTTTGTCAAATTTTAGAGTTGGAATAAAAGTCGCTTTGAATATCTCCTTAAAATCCTGCTTATATAAAAAGGGAACGACAAAATAGACAAGCATGACTATACATAAATATTTTAGAATTGAAGCTATTTTAGTGTAGGGTAAATAAATAATTAATCCCAGTAAAAGGATAGTAAAAAATACACTAAAAAAACCAGCATTTATTTTTGGAAATAATAGATTTCCTACTGCACCCATACCTGCAATGTCTGCACCAATGTTCATAATGATGGCAGGAAAACTGAACGCAACCATTAAATATAAAACAGGTCGGGGGTAATGTTTTTTAAGAGTGCCGGTTAAACCCTGAGATGTGACAAGGCCAATTCGTGCACACATTTGTTGAATGGCCGCCATCAGTGGGAAGGCAACAATTGAAGTCCATAGAGTAGAAAGTCCAAATGCCGCACCCGCCTGCGAATAAGTAGCTATGCCGGATGGATCATCGTCGCTGGCACCGGTTACAAGTCCCGGACCCAATAACTTCCAAAAGCGCAGGAATTTTGAACCCTTTTTTTTCTTGATAGGAAGCATAGTGGAAAATAACCAAAATAGATGGTCAATGTTTATAAATTATTAGAAAAAATGGTTTAGGACTATTAATTAGTTAAATATAGTAAAATGAAATTCAATGGAAAGGTACTTTAACGCATACTTTTAGGTATTACCAACAAAAAAGCAACCAATCTTATGGTTACTTTTTTTTAGTTCTCGATTTTTTATTTTTAATTAATCTTCGCTGGCTGGCATTGTTGGAAATGTTTATAATAGCTAGGCTTTCCAACCGTGACCATTAATACACCGAAAGTGAGAATGGCACTTGCCAATCCTATAAGTATTCCGGGTTTTCTTTTCATTATTTTAAATGGTCGTTGAATTTCTTTTTCATCTAGCAAAAGCCTTGAAGTTTTGTTCAAAGTATTTTAATAATCGTTTCTCTCTGTTTGCTAACTGCTCAAAGCAATATGCCCCGATCATTCATGAGTGGGGTATTCGCTTTAAAGGGTTTGTTCCTATTGGAACGCAATTTTTAAAAACCAATTATTGAGATGTTGGTAACTGTTAGCAATTCGCCTTTCTCAACTAATTCTGATATATTTTCTTGATACTGTCTCTATCTTCTCTTTTGCAAATGGCTTCAATGGCTGGAATTAGTGTTTTGTTTAGTTTGGTTTTCAATTGAATAATTTCACCCAATGCAAAAGCCGCACTCCATCTTATTACAGTCTGCGGATATTCAGAATTTATTAGCAGGTTTTTAATGGCTTCATCTAATTTGTTTGGGAATAGATGTGCAATGTTTCCAATTACTTTAGCGGATTCCCATTTTACTCTAGGGGCTTTATCTGTCAAAGTAGTTGAAACAAACTCAAGGCAAACTGAATTTGCAATTTCAGCTTTAACCTTTGTTGCAAATTCAATGGCTTCTACACAATTGGCCATGTCAGAACCTTTAGCAGATTTGGCAACTTCTATTAGGTCATTGATACTTAATTTATTTTCTAAAAGCATTTGGCTAATAATTTCTGTTTATGCTTTTGCTTTAAGTTGTTTGTCTGATAATATTGTTTTAATGTCCATTGGTCGGATGGAATTTTAATAACTTGGATAATTATTTTGATACTAAGATAGCTAATTGTTTAAGTGATTATTAAATTATGTATTATAACTTGATCTTTGTTTATCTTTATTTCTATGTCAGTTCATATTCGATCGGTAGCCAAGGTTTGGTTGTTGAATATTTTTATCAGTATCATTTGTCATCCATGTTCAGGCCAAACCAATTTGCTTTTAAATGGAAACTTTGAAGAAATGAATACTTGTGCTGAGTTTAATGCTGAGTGTGGAGTAGAAGCCTGGTTTTATTTGAAGGATATAAAAATGCAGATGGTACCCAATGAATCGAATGGCGGACCGGAAAGTAATAATACCTTTGCCATTTTTTATAATTGGACAGGATATACTGGGTTTACGCCTATCATAGGAACTATATTGCCCTGTACATTGCAAAAAGGCAAGCAGTATGTTTTTAAGGGATGGATCATTGCAAAACTAAACTCCAAGCTTTTATTTAAGCCGGGTATTTGTACCGGTGAAAAATTTTACGTACCCAAAAGGCCATTTGCTCTTGAAATGAAACCAGACAGTATTCTTAGGATAAAACGCATTCCTGAAAAAGCTTTTTATGAATTTGAATACCAGTTTACTGCCAATGGGAATGAGCGTTACCTAACATTTGGGTCATTTGTAAAAGAAGATTCTATTGGACCTAAAAAAATATCTTTTGCTGCACAACCTGTTTCAATTGTACTTGACAATTTTTCATTAACACCTTTAGATTCTGCCGAAACATTTTGTCCGGCATTTAAACAGAATAAATTTCGAATTTATGGATACAATTTTCGACACAAAGACATGGACTATACGCTGTATGGTAAAGGTAGATTGCCTATTAATTTAGACGAAAGCGATAGTGCCAACCTTACGCAAATAGAAACAGCTTTTCCTCCGCCTGTTGTATCAGATACCCTTAAGTTAGGAGATGTTCTATTCGATTTCAATAAGGCAGAATTGCAACCAACTGCCAACCAACTGCTGAATGCTTATTTCAAAAATGACAAGGATAGTAGAAAAATTGATAGCGTTTATATAGAAGGGCATACAGACTCAATTGGAACAGATGCAAGGAATATGCAATTAAGCCAACAACGCTGTGAAGCAGTACAGCAATGGATGATTACTAACAATATTGTAGCCGTTGGCTCTATACAAATTAATCCATTCGGTAGAACAAGGCCAATAACTACCAATAAAACACCTCAAGGAAGGGCACTTAATAGGAGAGTGGAAGTAGTTGTGTTTAGGAAGCGATTGTAGGATTGGTAAAGACGAAAATGATGCGCAACAAATCCGCCATTTATCATTTAATGAGGAATGAATGTAAATGAAATTGAATTATTTTATTAAACTAAAATGAATATGCAGCCATATTTGCGAGGTTTTTAAGGTGATTTCATACTTGTCGCCTATCCTCCTAAAACAGCGGACATGCTTCAAATACTCCTCAACAACTTGTGTTCGGATGTTCATATATTGGTTATGTCTAGTCAATTTATTTTATGACTAGATATGTGTTCAACATAATTGCTGGATGTACCCTTACTCTAAACAAGGAATTCTGATGTAATGATTCCTACTGCAATTTAATTGTAGCTTTGCCGGCATTAAAAAAATGATCTAATGAAGCCTATACAAATGGTCGATACCAAAACTCAATACCTAAAAATAAAAGAACAGGTGGACACAGGTATTCACCAGGTGTTGGATAGTGCTGCCTATATCAATGGAAAGCCGGTTCAGGATTTTTCAAAGAACCTATCTGCTTATTTGGGTGCAAAACATACCATTCCGTGTGCCAATGGCACCGATGCACTTCAAATAGCCATGATGGCATTAGACCTGCAACCGGGCGATGAAGTTATTACGCCTTCATTTACCTACATTGCTACTACAGAGGTTATTGCTTTGCTACGGCTAAAGCCGGTATTTGTAGAGGTAGATAAAGCTACCTTTTGCATAGATCCTGCTGCTATAGAAAGAGCCATTACACACCGCACCAAAGCCATCGTACCTGTGCACCTTTATGGGCAGTCTGCAGACATGGAAAGCATTATGGCAATTGCTCAAAAACATAATTTATTCGTAATAGAAGACAATGCCCAGGCAATAGGCTGTGATTATACCTTTAAAGATCAGTCCACACAAAAAACCGGGACTATCGGTCACATAGGTGCTACTTCTTTTTATCCGTCTAAAAACTTAGGTGCCTTCGGAGATGGAGGTGCTATTTTTACCAACGATGATTTGCTGGCGGAAAAACTAAAAATGATAGCCAACCATGGACAAAAGGAACGCTACCTGCATGAGTTGGTAGGTTGTAACTCCAGGTTAGACTCTATACAAGCGGCTATTTTAGACGTAAAGCTTAGACATCTTGATAGTTACATTGCCGCAAGGCAAAATGCAGCAGCTTTTTACAGCAACGCCTTTGCAGGCAACGAAAAACTGACTGTTCCGGCTATCGGCACTTTCACCAACCACGTTTTTCATCAATATACTTTGTTGCTACATGGCGTTGACCGCAATGGTCTGAATGCTTATTTGGCTGAGAAAAAAATACCTTCCATGATTTATTATCCGATACCCGCACACAGGCAAAAGATGTTCGCGGCCTTCGGCGGTGCTGATTATAACCTTCCCATTACAGACTGGCTTACCGAAAGAGTTATATCATTGCCCATTCATACCGAATTGGAAGACGAGCAGTTGCAATTTATTTGTGACCATGTACTGAAATTTATTAACAAGTAATTTCGTTTAAGCTTGTAAATTTTTAAAACACATTCAAAATGTATTCGTCCATTCTAAGTAAAGATGCAAAAATTGGTGTGATAGGATTGGGTTATGTAGGCCTGCCCATTGCATTGGAATTTGCCAGAAAGGCATCTGTGATTGGTTTTGATATCAGCGAAAAAAGGGTAGAGCTACTAAGGCAACAAATAGACCCAAGCAATGAACTGTCAGCTAACGATTTTGTTGGTACGGACATTACTTTTACAAGTTCGCTGGAAGAATTGAAGAAAGCCAATTTTTACATAGTCGCTGTACCTACGCCGGTGGATGCCCATAATGTTCCAGATTTGGTTCCTGTAAAAAGGGCCTCTGAAACCATCGGTAAAGTCATCAGTAAAGGCGATTATGTGGTTTTTGAGTCAACTGTTTATCCCGGATGTACAGAAGAAGATTGTTTGCCTATCATAGAGAATCTAAGTGGACTAAATGTCGGAATTGATTTTAAACTAGGTTATTCGCCTGAGCGGATTAATCCAGGAGACAAACTTCATACACTAGCTACAATTGTAAAAGTAGTTTCGGGATGCGATGCGGAGTCTTTAGAAGAAATCGCCAAAGTGTATGAACTGGTAGTAAAGGCCGGCGTTCATAAAGCATCCTCAATAAAAGTGGCCGAAGCAGCCAAGATTATTGAAAATACGCAACGCGACCTCAACATTGCATTGATGAATGAGCTTTCTATCATTTTCGATAAAATGGGGATCAATACCTATGAAGTATTGGAGGCAGCAGGTACCAAATGGAATTTTCTTAAGTTTTATCCGGGCTTAGTAGGTGGTCACTGCATAGGAGTAGACCCTTACTACCTGACTTACAAAGCTGCAGAATTAGGTTTTAACTCAAGAGTAATCCTTTCAGGAAGGTATATTAATGACAATATGGGCAATTATGTTGCTAAGAAAATACTTCAACACATTATAGCCAATGCTACCAATGCAAAGGAGGCGAAAATTTTGGTTATGGGTGCCACCTTTAAAGAAAATGTTAGTGACATCCGAAATTCGAAAGTGGCAGATGTAATCAAAACGTTGCAGTCTTATTTTTTGCAGGTTTTTGTTCATGATCCATATGCCGATAGTGAAGAACTGGAGGAAGAATATGGATTTCATCTGACCAAAAAACTAGACAATGATTATGACTTGGTGATGATAAGTGTTCCGCACAAAGAATATGCTGAATTTGATGATTCATATTTTGCTTCTATCACAAAGGAACATGCTTTAATAGCTGATCTAAAAGGTATTTATAGAAATAAAATCACGAGTAGAAAGTACTGGAGTTTATAATGCAGGAGAAGCCATTAATATTAGTGACAGGTCAACATGGCCAATTGGGTAGCGAATTGAAGTTGCTGTCATCAGCTTATCATGGTTATCGTTTTTTCTTTGCAGATATACAGGAACTTGACATAACCGATGAACAAAAAGTAAGTACTTTTTTTGAAGAAAAGAAACCTGCCATTTGTATAAACGCCGCTGCTTATACTGCCGTTGACAAAGCAGAAACGGATAAAGAAACGGCCATGAAGGTGAATGCAGGTGCGGTAGGTATTTTGGCCCGGAATTGCAATAAAGTACATGCAAAATTCATACATATCTCCACAGATTATGTGTTTAATGGTACTGCTGACCAACCCTATAAGGAAGATCATCCTGTAGATCCGGTTAATTATTATGGATTAACGAAACTAAAAGGAGAGGAGGCGGCTATCGCTGAAAATCCATCTTCAGTTATTATCAGAACATCATGGGTGTATAGCCACTTCGGCAATAATTTTGTAAAAACAATGCTTCGCCTGATGAAGGAGCGGGACAGTCTGAACGTAATAAACGATCAGTACGGTTCACCAACATACGCAGCAGACTTGGCTGCTGTCATAATGAAAATTGTGACAAGTGAAAAATATACGCCGGGCATATATCATTTTTCAAATGAAGCTCATATTACTTGGTTTGATTTTGCAGAATCTATCAAAGACATTGCAGAACTTAAATGTATAATAAATCCTATAGATACGGCAGGATACCCAACTCCAGCCAAAAGGCCCCATTATTCTATAATGGATAAGAAAAAAATACAATATACATTTGGAGTTGAGATACAGAATTGGAAAGATAGTTTGAAAACTTGCATGGGTTTGATCTGAATAGCAGAAACATCAAATGTTGTTTTTTTTTGAATGGCAAATATTTTTTACCTCGCCCTTTTCTCGATATTGTCGCTAATCACCACTTTTATTTACCTTCAAGCCTGAAATAACAAAAATTAAGCGGTTTTTAAATTAAAAAGCACTACTTCAGGTAGTAGGATTTTGTTATTTTTATTAACATTATCTCTAAATTGCAGTTTATTTATTTATTCGATTTGGATATGAAACTCTATTTTCAGACCAAAAAGCCCAATTATTTTATTAAATTAAACGCCAAGTTTTAGAATTATGAAAGGGTTTATCATCACTTTATTTTTTATCATTTGCCTTAATGCAGGAGCACAGACTTCGTATAGTAAAATTCTGGCGATCAGGACAAACGTAGATGCGACTAATGGCACTATTACACTTAGATGGGATAAAATTTCATCAGCTTCAGGTTATTACATTCAAAAAAAATTAAGAAATGATCCTTCGTGGATAAATATTGATACATTATTTACCAATGCCGATACAACCTTTACGGACAATATCACTAATTCATTAATTGGCTATGAGTATCAGATTGTAACTACAGGTGCAAGCGTAATAGCAAGTGGTTGCGTTTACGCAGCTATTAATTTGCCACCAAACCATTATTCAGGCAGATTAATTGTGTTAATTGATAGCTCCTACATTAATTATTGCAGTCTGGAAATTCAACAATTTTTGATGGACATTATTAAAGAAGGTTGGACTTACAGTTTGCAGTACGTTAGTAGAACTACCTCTGTTTTTAATGTAAAACAGTTTGTGAAGTCATTGTATATGCTGGATCCTGCAAATACAAAAGGCGTGTTCATACTTGGTCATATTGCCATTCCTTACAGTGGCATCATCTATCCAGATGGACATGCAGAACACCAGGGAGCGTGGCCCGCAGATTGTTATTATGCAGATACTACTTTTTCAAGATGGACTGATTCCTCTGTAAATATTTATACTGCTTCTAGGCCTGAAAACAGAAATATCCCAGGTGATGGAAAATTTGATCAGTGGTCTGTTAACTCGGCTAATGTAATGCTATTTGTAACACGAGTGGATTTGTTTGACATGCCTTCAATTAATAACAATGATAGCTTGTTGATCAAGAATTATTTAATTAAAGATCATGCTTATAGGAGCTTGCAGAATAAGTTTAGAATGAGGGCTCTAGTAGATGACAATTTTGGTTATTTTAATGGTGAAGCATTTGGACAAAATGGGTATCGAAACGGGGTAAATTTATTAGGAAAAGACAGTGTTATTGGAGGCGACTACTTAACCTCTATGAATACAATGGACAATAGTTATTTGTGGAGTTATGGATGTGGTGCGGGTTCCTATACAAGTGCAAATGGGATTGGAAGTACATCTAATTTTCAAACCAATGTTGTAAAATCAGTTTTTACAATGCTTTTTGGCAGCTATTTTGGTGACTGGGATAATTCTAATAACTTTTTAAGGGCGCCCTTGGCTAGTAATTCTTCGATACTTACCAATTGTTGGGCAGGGCGACCAAATTGGTCATTTCATGCAATGGGTCTCGGCGAATGTATTGGCTTCACTGCTTATGCCCAAATCAAAACACCGGGTGCATATATTCCTTCCAATTATGGAAGCAACTTTATCCATAACGAACTTTTGGGTGACCCAACGCTGAAAATGTATGCCTATGAAACCCCGCAAAATTTATTATTGACCAATGCAAATAACACAGCAGTGGAATTATCATGGACTGCTTCTAGTGATTTGTCTGTAACGGGTTATTATATTTATCGAACTGCTTCGCTGAATAATCCGTTTACCCTTTTAAATACTATTCCTGTTTCATCATTAAGTTTTACAGACAATACTGCATTGCTAGGTAAGAACTATTATATGGTAAGGGCAGTAAAGCTTCAAAATACAATTAGTAGCGGAACGTTCAAGAATTTGAGTGCAGGCATAATGGACAGTATTACCCTATTAATACCGCTCCCAGTTAAATTAATTGACTTTACATTAACCAATAATGATTGTAATATAAGTCTGGAATGGAAAGTTGCGAATGAGCAAAATATGCTTAATTATGAGGTCTTATTTAGTACCGATGGAATACAATACAAATCTTTAACCAAAGTTGATGCTGATAATCGGAGTAATTATAAAACGATGCATGGTCAGCTTTGTACTCAATTTCAAGATAAAACAATTTACTACAAGATAAAAATGGTTGATGCAGACGGAAGTTTTGTTTATTCAAACGTTATTACCACCAAGATAATAAGTAACAATAGTATTTCAATTTATGAGAACCCGGTTAAGGATTTTCTTACCATAATTGGCCTAAAGGCAAAAGGAAGTATTAAAATTATGGATATTAAAGGGGGAGTTTTGTATGAACAGATTGTCCAGCAGGAGCAAATAAAAATGAATGCATCCTTTTTGAAATCAGGATTCTACTTTTTGCAATATTTCAACAATGGCAAAGCAACATCAATAAAATTCATTAAAAAATAACAAAATAGAGTATTGTTTAAGGTGTTGCTATTTTATTAGTTAAAGCAAGTAATATCGTTTCCTTAAAAATGTTTGGTGTCTAGTATAAGAAGTAAGATAAAATAGAAAAACCGGTTTAATAACCGGTTTTTCTATTTATGTTGACCCATAAGGATTCGAACCTTAACAGACAGAACCAAAAACTGTAGTGCTACCGTTACACTATGGGTCAATCCTGGTTTCCTTAAAAAGGAATGCAAAAGTAAGTGTAAAGTGCATTTGACCCAATAAAATTTATAAAAAGACCTTTATTCCATATTTTCTTCTGCTTCTTTTTGCTTTTTTATCATTTCAATAGACGCATCTACCTTATCTGCCAATAAGGTAATCAACGAACCTTTTTCAGCATTTTTCAGGGCATACAAAAACGCTTCTTTCTCATCCGGAATGATGGTAACTTTAATGCCGGGTTTGCTATCATTTATTCCCTGCTGCAAAAGACCAAAAATCTCCTCTTCCGTTCTACCCCTGAGGTGTTTATCTTTTCTAATAATGATTTCATCAAAATATTTTGCAGTTATGCTGCCTATACTTATAATGTCTTCATCGCGTCTATCACCTGTGCCGGTTATTACTCCAACTTTTTTAGTGGCATCCATTCTGCTTACAAATTCTCCCAACAACTCCAATCCGGCAGTATTATGGGCAAAATCCAGCAGCACCTGGCATTTTTTAAACTGAAAAAGATTTAACCTGCCCGGCGTAAGTACTGATGATGGAATGAAAGTTTGTAAAGCGACCTTTATATCATCGATACTGATTTTCTTAAATAGAAAAGTAGCCAATACTGCGGGCAGGGTATTCATAATGTTGTGAATGGCCTTACCACCATAAGTAAGCGGTATTTCATTTACTTTTTGTACCCTGATTTTCCAGGTACCTTTTAAAATGGAGACATATCCATTTTCATAAACGGCTGCATATCCACCTGCTGAACAATGTTCCTTAATCCTTGGATTGTTTTCATCCATACTGAAGAATGCAACGTTGCAATCCAATCCTTCACGCATTTCGTAAACCAGATCATCGTCCGCATTTAAAATGGCAAAACCTTCCTCTCTTACGGTTTCTGCTACTACAGATTTTACTTTAGCCATTTGTTCCAGGTTATCAATTCCCCCCATGCCCAGGTGATCGGCACTTACATTGGTTACAATGCCAATATCGCAATGTCTGAATGCAAGTCCAGACCGTAATATGCCACCTCTTGCACATTCTAGTACTGCAAAATCAACGGTAGGATCTTTCAGTACAAATTCTGCACTCACAGGCCCCGTACAATCGCCACGCATCATCAGGTTGTTTTGTATATATACACCATCCGATGTTGTGAAACCAACTTTGTAGCCAACCGATTTGCAGATGTGAGCTGTAAGTCGGGTTGTCGTTGTCTTGCCATTGGTACCTGTAACAGCAATAATAGGAATGCGCCCATTGCTTCTGTTGGGGAATAGCATTTCGATTACCGGCTCAGATACATTTCTTGGCAAACCTACAGTAGGTTCAATATGCATTCTAAAACCAGGGGCGGCATTTACCTCCAATACCGCGCCGCCATTTTCTGAAATCGGCTCCCGAAGGTTAGACGCCATGATGTCGATGCCACAGATATCCAGACCAATAATCTTTGATATTCTTTCAGCCATAAAAATATTGGCAGTATGTACTTCATCTGTAACATCAGTGCTAGTGCCTCCGGTACTTAGATTGGCCGTTGGTTTTAGCAGTACCAATTCGCCTTTTGGCGGTACTGTTTCCAATGTATATCCAAGATCTTCCAACATTTTGTGAGTAAAGTTGTCAATCTTGATGCTTGTCAAAACTTTCTCATGGCCATAACCACGACGAGGATCTTTATTCACCTCATTAATCAGTTCCTGTATGTTTAGAACACCATCACCTACTACACTAGCCGGGGTACGCAAAGCAGCACAAATAAATTTGTGATTTATACAAAGTACTCTGAAATCATATCCGGTAATAAATCGTTCGCAGATAATGCTTCTACTATAGAATTTGGCTGCATCAAATGCTTTTACAGCTTGGTCTAAATTTATAATATTGGTAGTGGCACCTTTGCCATGGTTGCCATCAATTGGTTTTAGTACCAATGGATAACCAAGTGCTTCAATGGCATCGTCTAAATCTCCCAATGTTCTGATTATTCTTCCGGTTGGTACAGGTATTTCAGCTGCTTCCAGCAATTCTTTGGTTTCTTCTTTATCACAGGCAATATCAACAGCAATATTCGAAGTTGTACTAGCTATGGTTGCTCTTATTCTTTTCTGATGAATGCCATAACCTAATTGTACAAGGCTGTGCTTATTGAGCCTGATAAATGGAATATCTCTTTTGGCAGCTTCGTCAACAATACCACCTGTAGAAGGTCCAAGCCGTGTATCTTCTCTGATCTCTCTTAAAGTTTGAATATCTTCATCTAAGTTATATGCTACATTATCAGCCAGCGCCTGACAGATCCTTACTGCCGTTTTAGCCGCATATATTCCCGCTTCTTCCTCCATGTAGCTAAAAACTACATAGTATTCACCAGATTTACCTGTGCCTCGGGTACGGCCAAATCCAGTATCCATTCCTGCCAGAGTTTGTAATTCTAAAGCCAAATGTTCTATTACATGACCCATCCAGGTTCCTTCGTCCACTCGTTCAAAAAAACCACCGGGAGCACCTACGCTGCACCTGTGTTCGTATAGACTAGGCACCAGTTGTTGTAGCCTTTCTCTAAAGCCAGGTATTTTATTGGTTGGATGCTCTTCCAATTCTTCCAGGTCTAGTTTCATTTGTATCAACTTACCTCTACGGATACTCCAATAATTTGGTCCCCGTAAAACTTTTATTTCTTCTATTTTCATAAACAGGTGGTTATGCTTTTTTCGGAAGATATTGATTTTTTAGTTTTTTTAATAAATACGGTAATTTTTTTTATTTAATCATAAAATACTTTAATGTCAATTTATTCTTCTGTTCATGGGTTTGATCAAAGTAGATGACGGCATTCTGTTTAATTAAATTTAGAATTTGGGAGAAATATAAAAACAATATTTTTTAGACATTTCATTAATAAATTATTCTGGGTGTCTTTATTGAAGACTTTAGTTTTTCATTTGCCAAATTAATTATGAAAGCATTTAGGAATTGATTTGCTCAAAATGCAAAGAAATATCTTA
>JANPHE010000259.1:0-14328 GCA_031424295.1 Segetibacter sp.
CGAATTAATTAGTTGTTTCATATTAATTGATTCAACCTTTTTTTAACAAAAGACCGAAATTGAAATGCTTTTTAATTCCATCGATTTCGCAATTTTTTTGCCTATAGTTTTTATACTTTATTGGTTTATTGCAAATAAAAATTATAACAAGCAAAATATTTTACTTCTAATTGCGAGTTATTATTTTTATGCATGTTGGGATTGGCGATTTCTTTTTTTGTTGATTTTTTCAACGTTACTGGATTATTATACTGGTTTGAAAATGGAAGATGCTCCTAACCAAAAGCTAAAAAAATTTTGGCTCTGGTTAAGTATCATTATAAATCTAGGGTTTCTAGGCGTTTTCAAATATTATAATTTTTTTGCAACATCATTTGCCGAAGCAGGAGCTACCCTCGGGTTAAAATTTGATCCTTGGACATTGAAGGTTATTTTGCCGGTAGGTATATCATTTTATACTTTTCATGGATTGTCCTATGTGATAGACATTTACAAATCAAGAATTAAAGCAGAAAGAAAGTTTATAGATTATGCTGTTTTTGTTTGTTTTTTTCCGCTGTTAGTTGCCGGACCAATAGAGAGAGCTACTCACTTGCTACCACAAATCAAGCGAGAAAGAACTTTTGACTACACAAAAGCTATTGACGGTTTGCGACAAATACTCTGGGGTTTGTTCAAAAAAGTTGTGATCGCTGACCAATGTGCAGATTTTGCGAATATGATTTTTAATAACTCTGCAGCATATGGAGGAAGCACATTATTGTTGGGTGCCCTATTCTTTACCTTCCAAATATATTGCGATTTTTCTGGATACTCAGACATAGCATTAGGCACGGGTAGGCTTTTTGGAATTGAGTTACTAAGAAATTTTGCCTTCCCTTATTTTTCACGTGATATAGCAGAATTTTGGAGGCGGTGGCACATTTCCTTATCTACCTGGTTTAGAGATTATTTATACGTACCATTAGGTGGAAGCAAAGGTGGAATGTGGATGAAGGTGCGGAATACTTTTATCATTTTTATTGTAAGTGGCTTTTGGCATGGTTCCAATTGGACATTTATTGTATGGGGTGGGCTAAATGCTATTTATTTTTTACCCCTTTTGTTAACTAATCGAAACAGGAATAATTTAGAAATTGTAGCGCAAGGAAGGTATTTGCCATCGCTTAGAGAAATACTCGGAATGCTTGGAACTTTTGGCCTTACTTTATTGGCTTGGATATTCTTTAGAGCAGAAAATATCACGCATGCATTCCAATATATTTCTGGAATATTTTCTCATTCTTTTTTTACAGTTCCTAAATTTTCAGAAATGGGTAGGGCACTTACTTGTATTATCTTGATTGGTGTATTACTTATTGTAGAATGGGTAGGTAGAGAGCATCAATATGCCATTGCAAGGCTTGGATTTGGTTGGAAAAGGCCCATAAGGCACGTTTTTTATTATTTACTTATCATTTTTATTTTTTATTATGCCGGTAAGGAACAACAATTCATTTATTTTCAATTTTAGCATGTGAAGATTTTTATAAGAAAAGTAATTTTTTTTCATAGCATTCTATTTCTATTTTTTATTGTTAATATAGTTGCTAATTATATTATTTTCAATAATAGCAAAGTTCCTGTTAAGAAGGCGAACATCTGGATCGTGGGAGATTCGCATCCTCAAAAAGGTTTTAAGCCAACATCCTTTTTTTCGGCAGAAAACATTTCTAAACCTGGAGAACCATATGTTGTTTCATTTTGGAAATTAAAATATATTTTCAAGCAGAAACATCCTGACACCTTAATCATAGGCTTTTCCCAGCACAATTTTTCTGCTTTTAATGATCAAAAATTCTCCGACAAAAAATGGGAGGGTACCATGTTTGAGCGGACATATCTTATTGGTGATTTTAAAGATTTAAAAGACATTAAAGTAGACAACAAGGCGTACTACAATATGTTTTTTCGAAAAATGTGCCTATTTCCTACTAACAAGCATTTCGAATTTCTAGGCAAATATGTAAATTCAGCCAAATCAAAAGTTACAGATACTGATGAAGCCATAAAAAGACATTTTTTTTACAAGGATAAGATCGTTGGCTTATCTAATACTTCAAGTAGTTACCTTGACTCAATAATAAACTTATGTAAGATTTATAACGTTAAGCCCATACTTATTGGAATACCTGTCACCAAAGTATATTTCGATAAAATTCCTAACTTATATAAAGCACAATATGAGATAGAGAAAAAAAAGTGGTCTAATAATCATGTGCCAGTGGTGGATATGACAAACACTTTTTACGCTGATAAATTCTACCTCAATTCAGATCATTTAAATGACATTGGTGCTGCGTTTTTTTCTAATCAGGTTCGTGAATATTTTGCGACAAACAACAACGCAAATAAGTAGGCACGTTGTGAATTAAATACCGCTAAATAATTATTGCCCTCTATTAATCTAAAAGATGTAAGAACTAAAACTTGTAAGAAATTAATTCCAAGCACATTATATGATTATCTCGGCATTTTATTTTATTTATTAGCTGTGTAAATATTGTCTAGCTCCAATTCTTTTACATTCGCCGATGCATTCATACATTTTTCAACTATTGCAGATATGCACCATTAACTATTTGGGAAATTTAATTATTGAGAAGCAGTTACTTTCCTGAAGCTGCAAAAAACAAAATTCTGTATTGTATTTAATGGGGTAACGTGGTCAATCGTAATACATTTTATTTTCTCGAAATAACTTTTCAACCGTTTTATCATGGTTGTTTCAGAATACTGTATGATGGGTAAACCACTGCATTTTTCAGGTCCTTGTTCAGAAAATGTACCCATAACCAATATGCCCTTTGGATTAATATACTGTTGGGCTGTGTTTATATAATTGCGGATTTCGTGTTCATCTGTCAAAAAGTGGAATGCAGCACGGTCGTGCCAAAAGTCGTAATGTTCTATAGGTGTAAAAGTTGTTACATCTGCTACAATCCATTTTACTTTTTTGGCTTTATGTCCCAATCGTTTTTTGGCTCTTTCTATGGAAGATTCGGAAATATCAAGTATGGAAATATCCTTATAACCCAAATCAAGCAGGCAATCAACCAACAAACTATCGCCACCGCCAATATCTATCACCTTAGCTGTTTTAGGCACGTTAAACTGCTTTAAAAAACCTAATGAGGTATCCGGCGATGGTTCAAACCAACTCAATTCTTTCAAATTTTTGGTTTGATAAATATGCTCCCAATGTTTTTTTCGATCAAATTTTTCCATTGTTGAAGGATGTTTGTTTATCGCAATAATGATAGTGGATTGTCGGTTTCAAAAATCATATTTCGACTAAAGTAACCGCCCAATTCCTATCAAATATTCAGCTAAACAAGCGATTGCTTTTGCATCAATTGCAATTTGTTCTTGTGCTTCCTTCCAGTTGCGTTGTTCTATTGCCTCACGTATGCCAGGCAAAGTTTTTACTCCATACCCGGTATAAAATCCTGGTGCATATATGCTGTGCTTATACCACGATCTTTTGGGTAGTCCCTGGGCTACCAGTAATTGCTGTTCTGCCTTGTACAAAGCCTGGTTTACAGCATCTTTAACCGGAACATACTTGTTCTTCAGTTTAGCGGATAAGGTATCGGCACTTTTTTTCAGCACCAGCAAAGCATTCTCCAATGGTGAGAAATTTAGAAATGGCACCTCTTCTTTTGCTTTAGGGGAAATGAATTTATCGGTTGGATCTGCTGCCAATACATATTTGTTTTCTGCCAACAACCTGTTCTCTATAGCAGTACTTTCTCTAAGATTGTCGGTCATGGTCATTAACTCTGTTGCATATCCGTTAATGGTGGAATAGAGGTCTGTAAATTCAAAAGGAACGGTTGGTGCATTTGCCAATCTCAAAGCTGCATAGCCAGCCGTTTTTGCAAGTGCAACACCGTATTCAAACGTTGGGTCTTTGAATCGCCGGTATAAATCATAAGAGTCATAAATAGAATGATACTCACCTCCTTCATCTTCGCCGCCAAAACCCAGATTGAGGCAAGGAATTCCTAAGTGCTGTAAAAAGGAGGAATAGTCTGAGCCGCTGCCAAGTGCTCCTAGTTCCAAAGTGGTTTGAGCTAGTTTATCTTTCCTATCTTTTGTTGTAGTAGCATTTACAATATCTGCTGCTTTTTTTCGCTCATATACACTCACTTTCGTTTGCGGGTCTATTACACTTTTAGCTACACCATCCATCAGTTTGGTAAGGGCATGAGAGCCTCCTGCAAATAAAAACCCACGTCCGTTGCCATCAGAGTTTATGTAGGCCACACATTTCTGCTGCAACTCTTTGGCATGTGTTTCTGCCCATTCTGTAGAGCCAATCAATCCAGGTTCTTCTCCATCCCATGCGCAGTAGATGAGGGTACGTGCTGGCTTCCATCCGGCCTTTACCATTTCACCAATACTTTTTGCTTCTTCCAATAAAGCTGCCAACCCGCTAATCGGGTCTGCAGCACCATTTACCCATGCATCGTGATGGTTGCCTCTTATCACCCATTCATCGGGAAAATCTCCCCCTTTCATCATACCAATAACATCATAGCAAGGCACCATTTTCCAATCGAAAGCGAGTTGGAGGTGAACAGTGGTTTTGCCGGGTCCTACATGATAAGTAATTGGCAATGAACCACGCCATGCAGCCGGTGCTACCGGTCCTTCCAATGCCTCCAGCAATGGTTTGGCATCATGATAGCTGATGGGCAGTACAGGTATTTTCAATAAGTTCGGTGCTTCGTTGTGTGATGCTATTCGTTGAGCATCTTCAGTTGCCCCAATGCCGGGTGTTAGTGGATCTCCCGGATAAATAACCATATCCATCACGCTGCCACGTTGTGCTCCATATTCATTTTTAAAAGGCCCTTTGGGATATACATCCCCCTGAAAGTAGCCGTCTTCTTTGGGATCAGAGTAAATAATACAACCGATAGCCCCATGTTCTTGCGCTACTTTTGGTTTGATACCTCGCCAGCTTTGGCCGTATTTGGCTATTACAATTTTTCCCTTCACATCAATGCCCATTTTCTCTAACTCATCATAATCTCTGGGAAGCCCATAATTGACAAATACCAATTCGCCATTTACATTTCCATCCGCACTCCATGCATTGTATGTAGGCAATTGACCTTCTTGTCCGGATGTGGCATCTTCCTTTAATGCCGGTTCTTTCAGCAATGCTTTATAAGTATTGGGTGCAGTCATTTCAACTATTCTTACCACCGGTGTTGGAAACAATACTTTAAATGTTTCAATTTTTGTTTCAAAGCCGTAGCTTGTCAGCCGGCTTGCTATCTGTTCTGCAAATTCTTTGCTGCCGGCAGATCCCAAATTGTGCGGTTTAGAAGAAAAGAATTTGATGGTTTCACCTATTGAGGCTGCATCCAGATTTTTATCGAAACGGCCTTCCAATTCTCTTTCTGCTGTATAGTTCCTTTCGCTGTAGCCAGGAATAGAACCACTATTTGATTGTGCTAAACAAGAAAGCGAAAGAAAAAGTGATATGGAGGTGCAGGATAGTTTATTCATGATCAAATGATGAAGTTTATTTAATACTTTTCAACACAATGTAGGAAACACTAATTATCTGATCCTATTTTTTATTTCAACCAATAGTTTTTTGATTTGACAATTACCTCATCCTACTTTATTGAAGTTTTAAAGTGAAGAATGAAGAAAACCAAACTAGGATATAAAATCTGTTCGAAAAAGTAAGAAAAAAGCAAAATCCACACTAATTACAAACAAAAACGGCAACTCAAATGAGCTGCCGTTACATTTTTTTGATTAGGTTACTTTATCGTAGGTATCATTCCTCGGATACCCATATCGGCAATTTTTTCGCCTTTGATGGGGTCCCATTTGCCATTGGCAACTACCTCTGTCCATTCAAAACTTTTGTTAGTAGAAAGCGATACTTCTATTACAATGTCCTGTGTTTCTTTTCCTGTAATAGTCAGCTTTCCGGGTGTAAATGCAGCAGTGACCACACAAGAGCCAGCAGGTATGGGTGAAGTTGCCTGAATGGGGTTTACCACAGTAGTTGCCCCATCAGGTGCTTGCCCGGATGCAGTATCTGTACGGGCTCCAACTAAAGGTAAAGTATAGCTGGATTCAAATGCCCAATAGCCTTGTTTGCGATTTCCGTTGACAGTAAGAGTCTGTGTTTTTATTTTGTAGTTGGTCAGGTAAGTATTGAACCCAATAAAGGAAGCAACGGTTCCCGTATTTTCCTGATTGATGGCGATAGGGCCACCAGGTGAAGGAAAGGAAGTGTCAACCCTGTACTTAATATCATAGTTCTGATAAGCAAGAGAAACCCTCAACCATTCATAATTTCCGGCGGCCACCTGCTTGATTGGAATGGTAAAAAACGTATCTCCATTTGCGGCCATTTTTGATAACCCAAAATCAATAGCTGCGGCCCCTCCGGTAGTCACTTCCGGTGCTTTATACAATACGGCCCCTTGCCCAAGTAAAGTAGTTGCATTGGGCGCTAATTCAATATAATGCGCACTCATAAAATTAAATATCGGACTTTGCGCTGCATTGCCTGAAGGAATAGTACTTGGCTGACCAATATTATTCAACCGTTGCTGGGTTGAATCGAATTTGAATTTGAAAACAATATTGAAATTTGAAGTGGAATCAGTTGTATTTGGCGTAAAATCATCTGTCAACTCTTTTTGACAAGAAGTAAGTGATATTCCAATTAAAAAGTAAAAGAGAACCTTTTTCATACTCAATTATTATAGTGTTAAGATAAAATTTCCTGTGTAATTATATTCCTTTTTAGGAATAATTAGTCAAATTTAAGTATTGCGTTGACATTTTTTCATTGTGTTTGGGTTAAAAATAGCATAAACAACTTCATTTCCACCTTCTATACCGAATGCCTACTTTTGCGGTTAGACAAATAGAATATACACAATCAGAATAATGTAATGCTGCAGAACTGCACCATCCGAAAGGCAGCGTGGTCAAAGCTCAACAAAATCTGATTAAAGTTAAAATGCCCATTTCAACAATGATGACACCAAAAAGATATACAATTACCTCCGCATTACCCTATGCAAATGGACTTAAGCATATTGGACACCTGGCCGGAGCATACGTTCCAGCCGATATTTATGTACGTTATCTGCGAGCACAAAAACGCGACGTTGTTTTTGTATGTGGCAGCGATGAACATGGTGCTGCTATTACCATACAAGCCATGAAGGAAGGGACCACACCTAAAGAAATAGTGAATAAATATCATGCAATTATCAAAAGTAACTTTGCTGACCTCGGCATCAGTTTCGACATTTATCATCGTACTTCAGACCCTATACATCATGCAACAGCACAGGAATTTTTTACTGATTTGTATGAAAAGGGAGAACTGGAAGAAAAAGAAACAGAACAGTATTTTGATGAAGCAGCAAATACTTTTTTAGCCGACCGCTATATCATTGGCACCTGCCCCGTTTGCGCCAACGACAGCGCATTTGGTGATCAGTGCGAAAAGTGTGGCACATCGCTAAGTCCTGAACAACTGATCAACCCGAGAAGTACCTTAAGCGGTAATCCACCTATAAAAAAAGCTACCACGCACTGGTACCTTCCTTTGAATAAGCACGAAGATTTTTTAAGGCAGTGGATAACTGTAGATCACAAAAACGACTGGAAAGCAAATGTATTGGGACAATGTAAAAGCTGGATAGACGCTGGGCTTCATGCAAGAGCAGTAACCAGAGATCTGGATTGGGGAGTAAAAGTTCCGAGCCCCCCTGCCCCCCAAGGGGGGAAAATGGCAGAACAGTATGATTATGAAACGGCAGATCCTACAGTCTATGGTTTATTAAAGCAGTACGTAAAAGATCATAGAAATAATCCAACAAAGGCTGAAATTGTTCTATGGGAACAATTAAGAGGAAAACAGCTTGATGGTTATAAATTTAGTAGACAACATATTATTGGTTCATTTATTGCCGATTTTGTTTGCCTTTCTCACAACCTCATTATTGAAGTTGACGGTCTAATTCACCAGCATCCAGAAAATCAAAAGAATGATCAGGAAAGAACAGAGTGGCTACAATCAAAAGGCTATTCTGTAATAAGGTTTTCGAATGAGCAAGTAATGCAGGATATTGAAAGTACACTGGAAACCATCATTCAAAAATTAAATAGCTTAAAGAAAATCAACAACGATTCCTTCATTCCCCCTTTGGGGGGAGGGGGTGCCAAGGTTTTGTACGTTTGGTTTGATGCACCTATAGGTTATATAAGCGCAACCAAACAATGGGCACTTGATAACAACAAAGACTGGAAGCCTTATTGGCAGGATGCAGATACGAAATTGGTTCATTTCATAGGCAAGGATAACATCGTATTTCATTGCATTATTTTTCCAGTGATGTTAAAGCTGCATGGAAATATCTTGCCCGAAAATGTACCTGCCAATGAATTCATGAATTTGGAAGGTGATAAAATGAGCACCAGCCGGGGATGGAGCATAGAAATGGATGAATACATCAACGACTGGATGAAGAAAGAAAACGGAGGCGACAGCATGGCCGATGTATTAAGGTATTACCTGACCTCTATTTCTCCAGAAACAAAAGACAGTGAATTTAAGTGGAAAGGATTTCAGGATGCCAATAACAGCGAGTTGGGCAACATCTTTGGCAATTTCGTAAACAGGGCTTTTGTATTAATGCACAAGCTATGCAAAGGAAAAGTTCCTCCTTTTCATGGTGACATTGCAGATGAAGCTGATAAAGCAATGTTTAACGAATTGTTGCTGGCAAAGCAAAAAATTGAAAATTTAATAGAAGAATATAAGTTTAGGGATGCGCTTTTTGAAGTGATCGATCTTGCCAGAAAGGGCAACAAATATATGCAGGATAAGCAGCCTTGGATCGTTGCAAAATCTGTAGATGAATTGGGTCAAATAACAGCCGAAGCTCAAAAATCTATTGATAACTGCATGCATGTTTGTCTTCAATTAACCGCCAACCTTGCTGTGCTGATTAATCCATTTCTACCATTTACAGCTAAAAAATTATGTTACATGATGAAGGTAGTTGACAAAATGCTGGATTGGGAAAATGCGGGTAAATCGAAATTGTTAAGCGTTGGCTATAGTCTGAGAGAGCCTCAGATATTGTTTAGAAAAATCGAAGATGTAGAGATAGAAGCGCAGATAGAAAAATTAAAAGTAAAAAGTAGCAAGATGAAAGATGAAAGTGTCAATAATGAAGTTTCAACAACAGAGATAAAGCAAGAAGTCCCTGCAATAAAACCAGAAATAGTATTTGATGATTTTGCAAAGATCGATTTAAAAGTAGGGACCATCATCAATGCAGAAAAAGTACAGAAAGCGGATAAGCTACTCAAACTGGAGGTTGATTTAGGTTTTGAAAAAAGAACAATTGTATCAGGTATAGCCATGCATTTTCAGCCGGAAACTATTATAGGAAAGCAAGTAACCGTAGTTGTAAATCTGGCTCCCAGAAAAATGCGTGGAATAGAAAGCCAGGGAATGATATTGATGGCAGAAGATGCAACGGGTAAATTGCACTTTGTAAATCCGGAAGGAATAATTGATGCAGGAAGTGGCGTGAGTTAAAGATTTGCGCTTGTTGAATTTACTGGTATTTCATTGTGCTTTGAAAAAGCGAACACTTTCCAATGTGTTTGAGTTTTCAAAAGCTTTTTGAATAGGAAATAGTCATTAAGCAATAGTCGGCGAGTGGCTTGTTGGTAATTCATACATTTCACTGTTTAGATTATTGAAAATTAAGTTGATTAAAGATTGGTTTTCTTATTAACTTCAATGCGCTGATATAAATAGCTAGTGTCAGATTTCAATATTTTGATAAACTTAGTAGGCTATAGCTCTAAAGATAGAAACAGAGCGTATGCTACATATTTTCGACAACAATATGAAACGAATAATCAAAAAGATTGCAGTTTTAGGAAGTGGTGTAATGGGTAGCAGAATAGCATGCCATTTTGCAGGCACCGGTTTGCAAGTGTTGTTATTGGACATGGCTACTCCACCAATTGAAGGAGGAATTGCAGATTCTAACATTCGGAATAAAATAGTAGATGGAGCCCTGGCAACTGCCATCAAAAGCAATCCCTCACCACTGTACACAAAAGATGTTTTGAAGAACATCACTACCGGAAATTTTGAAGACAATATGAAGGATATAGCGTCCTGCGATTGGGTGATGGAAGTAGTGGTAGAAAGATTAGACATCAAGAAAATTATCTTTGATGATGTTGAAAAATATAGGAAACCCGGAACGCTGGTAACCAGTAATACTTCAGGCATTCCTATTCATCTGATGACCGAAGGCAGGAGCGAAGATTTTAAAAAACATTTTTGTGGAACCCATTTCTTCAATCCTCCCAGGTATTTGCGACTGCTGGAAATTATTCCAACAGCTGATACAGACAAATCGGTGGTTGATTTCCTTTTGCACTTTGGCGATGTCATTTTGGGTAAAACAACTGTGCTTGCAAAAGATACGCCTGCTTTTATTGCCAATAGAATTGGCGTGTTCAGCATCATGTCTATTTTTCAATTGCTGGATAAATTAAAGCTAACAATAGACGAGGTTGATGCACTAACGGGGCCAATAATAGGCAGGCCCAAATCTGCCACCTTTAGAACGGCGGACGTAGTAGGTATAGATACTTTAGTGAAAGTAGCCAAAGGCGTAGCGGACAACTGCCCGAATGATGAAGCTAAAGCGATTTTTTCTATTCCTGAATGGCTCAACAAAGTGGTAGAAAATCAGTGGTTGGGCGATAAAACGGGTCAGGGTTTTTTTAAGAAGATCAAAAAATCTGCAGAAGGCGGTGGTGGAGAAAAGGAAATTCACGTGCTAAATCTTCAAACACTAGAATACGAACCCAGACAAAAGCCAAAGTTCGCATCTATTGAAGCTGCGAAGCCTATAGAAGATTTAAAATCAAGAATAAAAATGCTTCATGCTGCGCCGGACAAAGCAGGCGATTTTTATCGGCAATTTCATTTTGGCCTGTTTAGTTATATCTCTTACAGAATACCAGAGATCAGCGATGAATTGTATAGGTTAGATGATGCAATGATGGCAGGATTTGGCTGGGAAATTGGTGCATTTGAAACCTGGGATTTGTTAGGCATAGGTAAAACTGTAGAGGCAATGAAAGCTGCAGGTTATACTGTTGCACCCTGGGTGAATGAACTGCTTGTTTCGGGCAATACATCCTTTTATAAAATCGAAAACGGGAAAAGGGTTGTTTATAATCCTTCGACCAAACAGTACACATCTACAGTAGGCGCAGATCAGGAAAAATCATTTATTCTCCTCAATAATTACAAAGAAAAATTAGTTTGGAAAAACAGTGCATGTGCCGTTTACGACATTGGTGATGAGGTGCTGGCTCTTGAATGGCAAACAAAAATGAACAGTATTGGTGGAGAAGTATTAGAAGGGGTGAATAAAGCGATTGGTCTTGCAGAAGGTAATTATAAAGGTCTTGTCATTGCCAATAACGGCCCTAACTTTAGTGCAGGTGCCAATGTTGGGATGATCTTCATGCTGGCTATAGAACAGGAGTATGATGAGCTGGACATGGCTATCAGGATGTTTCAAAATACGATGATGAAGGTAAGGTATTCTTCAGTGCCTGTTGTAATAGCGCCACATGGACTAACACTAGGTGGCGGATGTGAAATGAATTTGCATGCGGATAAAGTATGTGCATCAGCAGAGACCTATATCGGATTAGTGGAGTTGGGTGTGGGATTAATACCGGGTGGTGGAGGCACAAAAGAATTTGTATTGCGGGCAGCTGATGAAATGCACAAAGATGAACCTGAGATTAACACATTAAAAGAAAGATTTTTAAATATTGCTACTGCAAAAGTGGCCACAAGCGGTTTTGAGGCTTATGAATTGGGAATCCTAAGAAAAGGATTAGATGAAGTGATCATGAATCATTCTCGCCGTATTGCTGAAGCCAAGCGGAGTGTAATTGAAATGTATGAACGTGGATACATTACGCCTATGCAGCGAACAGATATCAAAGTGCTTGGTCGTTCTGCTCTTGGTGCTTTGCATGCCGGAATTAATGGCATGTGGAGAGGGAATTATGCTACAAATCATGATGCATTGGTAGCCCGAAAGTTAGCATACGTGATGTGCGGTGGAGACCTTAGTGAACCCACCCTGGTTTCAGAGCAATATTTGTTGAATTTGGAAAGAGAAGCATTCCTTAGCTTATGCGGCGAAAGAAAAACTTTGGAAAGAATACAAAGTGTATTAAAAAGCGGTAAGCCGTTGAGGAATTAATAGCATTTAGCGAATAATTTTCGTCCGCGTGAGGTCTCCTGAAAGGGACCCTGCGCTGTTGCTTATGATGCTATTGTCTGCTTATTGGTAGCTAAATCTTTTATAGCGCCAGTATCTCCTGCAAGGTACCCCTTCATCTGATAACGCAGGATTTCATGCTACAGCACAAAGGCTATTCTATGAAGACCCCGCTTTGACAAATGGTTGGCTATGCATTTGACCCTCGACTGTAAATAATCGAACAACATACTTGCCGGCAGCCCAAGTAGATACGTTTACATTTTGTACTCCACTTTTTACTTTTGTTTTATAGACAGTGTGTCCTGTCATGTCGTATATTTCTATAGTAGAACCACTTAATGATGAGTTGACTTGATATTGAAATACTGAAGTAACAAGATTTTGACGAACAACTAATGGAGAAGCATTTTCAACTTTTACGTACAAAATTTTTGAGTAAGAAAACTTGCCATCTTTATCTATTTGCTTTAGCCTGTAATGGTTTATAAAGTTAGGCTTGTTGTCTATAAATTCATAAGGGGTTACAGTATTGCTGTTACCTGTGCCAGAAACATTGCCTATTGCCTCAAAATTTACCCCATTTACACTCCTTTCTACAATAAAGAGATGGTTATTGGCTTCTGTAACTGTTTCCCATTTTAGTTGAACCTTTTTTTCAAAAGCCTGAAAAGACAATTTACTTAATCCTATTGGCATGATGGTGCAAGGATTTTGGGTTCCCATTGTAGCAGCTACACTTTGAAGGCTCCAGTTTGTATTGTAATAAAAGCCACAAAAAGTTAGCGATGTATTAATTGGCGTTTGTTCGTTTTCTCCAATGTTGAACTGCTTTACAGTTGAATTATTATAGTCTTGAACTTTTACTGAATGGCTATTATAAGTTGTAGTTGAAAGCACCACTTCATTTGAAGAAAAATTTAATCCAATTAACTCTATCTTACCACTATCTGCGAAATTCTCGCTAGCAGGAAATGTATAGAAATACGCATTTCCTCCGTTTGAATAATAGGATTGCATTTGTGTGGCAAGTAAAGTTTTATACAACGACCCGTTTTCATTATAAAAAAGAACTTTTTTGAGAGAAAACATTCCTGCAGATGAAGCACTACTTTCATGTACTTCAATATACTCATTTACATCTGTACCTATATTGTTGTAATGAAATTCCATTATAGCAGAAGGCCAAGTTCCTTGATATGCAGGTTGTATCAATGCTAGTTCATCAAAAGATAAACCTGATTGCTGCACCCAATTCATTAGTTTGGGGTGTTGTATATCTGCTAAATAACTGTAGTTCTGCGTAGCTTGTATATCTCGGGCTATGTCATCTGCACCGCTTTCTTTCATCAAATAACCTACTGCACAATAGGTGTTGTTTGCATCTATAAAATAGGGTTGCCTGTTTGCATGATTGGTATTTACAGGAAATTTTGCGGCAAGTAAATATTGGTGTAAAACGTTTAAGTTTTTTGCTCTGTTTTCTTGCTGTAATGGCGACAAATTGCTTACCTCTCTGTTTCGAAACAACTTCTCTGTTTCACTCAAATGCAATTGTATCAGTTGTTGTTCATTGAGCAACTTCGAATCTTGTTGCTTTAGTTTATTATCAATATCAGATTGGTTAGTCCACTCTTGGTTTACCGATACCATTTGATCATAAACACTTTTGATTTGAGCCTGTATGGAAAAGAAAATATTGAATGCCAAAACAAAAACGAGTAATCTTTTTCGCATACAATGATAATTTGGTTGGGTTGATTAAATATTTTGTCTATATCAAAAATAACCCCTTTTTTTTCATTACTCATAATTACTTTTTGCCCATGTTGGGTGTGTCACGAATGAACTGAACCTAAGATAGTTCTGTTCAATGCTGAATAGAAGATGGTAGTAGGTCTACCGCATAGGCTGTGCAGACAGCGTGTGCAAACCACCTGAAGGT
>JANPHE010000260.1:0-3072 GCA_031424295.1 Segetibacter sp.
GTTTTTAAATTTTCATTTCAATTGGTTTTTTAGTCATTGCTTAACAACTTTTTTGGGGCCTATTGGCAACAACACGGTTAAGGAATTTTAATTCATTACCAAATCTATAATCATTACTACCATAAAATAAGAAGGATAAACAGGCGCAATCTGCCGACTAACAAATGCAGGACTAATGGCTTTAAGTGATATTTGCTAAAGTTGTTTGTTCAACAATATTCAGAAATCAACATAGGTAAACAAAAATAGCTCCCATTGAATAGAAGCTATAACAAAAAATTCTATTAATAATCTTAATTACTATTTACTGCCATGACCGGAGTAGCCCCCAGTTTTTTGATGATCTGCATAACCTTTATGGCCGTACCAAGATGAGAAGTGCTGTCTCCATTAATTACTACTGACGGCTTGTCTGTTTCTTTTGCTAAAAAAGCCTTTAACTGTTCCTCAAGTTGATCAAATGGTATTGGCTTTTGGCCCAAAAATAAGTTTTGGTCTTTATCAACAGTGATGACAACTGTTTGCTTTGATTTTGTATCACTCTTTGCTTTAGGATTAGAGACCTTGATTACATTTGGATTGGCTAAAGTTGAAACAATTAGAAAAAACAACAACAGGATAAATAATATATCATTCAAAGCACCGGTGTGCACTTCTGGATGTCTTCTAAATTTACTCCGAATGTTCATTACTTTATAAAAATTTCTTGTTTTTCATTGCTCCTAACCATCTGCTATTTGATTAGCTGTTGTTTCAGTCCATATTTTTAATATCAAGACATGATGTACACCAACAAAACTTATTGACAAAAACAACAAGCTTTCTATTTCTTACTTTTTTGCCCTACCTGGTTGGTTCTTGTAGTACATCAATAAATTCTGAACTAGCTACTTCCATCTTATTGGCCGTTTTATCTATTTGCGCTGTCAATACATTATGACCAATATAGGCAAGCAAACCAATAATCAGACCGGTACCTGAAGTAATCATTTTTACATAAATACCACCTGCAATATCATTCAAAGTAAAATTTCCTGTACTAGCAATTCCATAAAACAATTGAATCATCCCCACAATTGTTCCAAGGAATCCAAACATAGGAGCGATCCCTGCTATCAAAGAAAGAATACTGAGGTTCTTCTCCATTTTATACATCTCTAGTTTACCAACGCTTTCCATACTTTTCTCTATAGCATCAATTGGTTTACCAATACGTTGCAATCCTTTATCAATAATTCTGGCAACTGGATTGTTTGTGTTTTTGGCAAGCGTTTTAGCCGAAGAAAGATTGCCCGTAACAATGTTGTCTCGAATCATGCTCATGAAATTGTCTTCTATTTTGCTGGCTTTCCGAATGGCTAATAGCCTTTCAAAAAAGATGAAAATGGCCAATACGAGCAACAAATAAAGTGGATACATGATGAATCCTCCTTTATCAAGGAGACTCCACAAAGAAATCTGTTCAGGCAAGGGTTGCGCAACTGCGGCATTAACCGCTGCAGCTGTATCTGCTATTTGCGTGTTCACCTGGAGCAATATCCAACTCATGCTAAGTAAGTATTTATGGGTTTGAAGCCGTTTTAGGAAATTTTCGAAAACAGCTAATAAAACGAAAGTAACGGCTTTATTAATTGGTAGCTGCGAGGATTGTTGTTAAATTTTTGCACAAATGTTAATCTTCACGATGAACAGTATCTATGGAGAAGGCAGGAACGCAAATGCTCCAGTATTCACAAGGCTCTTCAAATGGGTTGCTATAAACAACCCTGGCCCCTTGATTTACCATGATGCTTTGACCGGCTTCAACAATTACCTTGTGACCATCAATTTCAACGCATTTCCTTCCTTTGCTTACCAATGTCCACTCATCAAAGTCGGGTTTCTGAGCAGGTTCACTCCATCCTGGAGGTGCTATCATGCGGGCTATACTCATGTGCTGGTGATGAGTAGAAGTTTTGCCAAAATGCTCCTCAATTAGCTTACCATCCATTGTTGGGATCACAACAGGCTTATTTTGCAGGTAGTAGTTCTTTCGCATAAGACAGATGCTCGTTATTACTATTTTTTATCCGTATTTTGTTTTACCATTCCCATTATTTGTTGCATCGCCTTCTCCATTCCTGACGGGCTGCCATCCAGGAACAACATGTTTCCTTTGCCATACTCAGCAAAGTTTTTGATGGCTTCTGTCCACATGCTAAACAGGATTACATTCGTATCGAGATTGGCTTGCTTCATTTCTTCAGCAGCTTGACTCATACCTTTGGCTACTTCCTGGCGGAAAAGTGCCACACCTTGTCCGCGAAGTCTTGCGGCTTCTCTTTCGGCTTCTGCTGCAATTTTAATAGCATTACCTTCGGCTTCCGCTCCCTTGGTTTTGGTAATAAGCAATGCCTGGCCTTCGTTTTCTGCAGCAGCCTTCAAATTGTTGCTTGCTACCACCCTGCTCATACTATCCATAATCTGCTGATCAAAAGTGATATCGTTTATCTGAAGATCTTGCAGATGGTACCCCCAATCTTCCAAAGAATGGTCTATTTGCTCTTTTACAAATTCTACTATTTCTCTTCTCAATAATAATATTTCAGCTTGTCGCTTGGTAGCTACAAAAGCTCTGATTGAACCTTCAACGGTACGAATTAACGCCTGCATTAAGTCCTTGTCGCTGATGAATTTAAATGCTACCCTTTTAATCGTTTCTTCATCTGCGTTTTGTACAGAGTACAACAACATTGATTTGAAGTACACATTAGCCTGATCAACAGTTACTGCCTGAAACTCTAGCTCAACAGACCGGTTCTGGATGCTCACTCTTTTATAAATCACTTCAATCAGTGGAATTTTAAAACTCAGTCCAGGAAGAAGTATTCTTCGATATTTACCAAACATCGTGATAACGCCAATTGTGCCCTGTGCTACTGTAACCAAACCACTTAATAAAATAAAAATCAGTAGAATCAACCACCAAAAATCAAAAATTACGCTCATAGTTTTCGTTTGTTAGATTAACAATGAACTGCTAATGTACATAGAAGCATGTCATATCTGTTTTATTTTTTAAAGAATTTTAAA
>JANPHE010000261.1:0-6502 GCA_031424295.1 Segetibacter sp.
CTTTAGCAAATCTCTTAATCCTATATAATGCAGCGTTGCCAATATTTCTGTTGGTGCCATCATGCAGCTTTGATACCCATTATCAACAGCTAACAACATGGTTAAGAGCGCCACAATAGTCTTACCGCTGCCTACATCTCCTTGCAACAAGCGGTTCATTTGTTTGCCTCGTCCAGTATCTGTTCGTATCTCCTTAAATACCCTTTTTTGCGCATTGGTTAGCTCAAATGGTAGATATTGTTTGTAAAAAGTATTGAAATATTCGCCTACTTTTTCAAAAACTGCCCCTTTACTGTTTTTATGCCTTCTAAGCCGGGTTAACCCCAGCCTTATCTGTGCAATAAAGAACTCTTCAAACTTTAGTCGATAAACAGCTTTATCGTATTCATCTTTAGATTTAGGAAAATGAATAGATGTATATGCTTCAATCCTTTTTTTCAATGTGAGTTTAGTAATCACTGTATCCGGAATATTCTCAGGAATATCTTTTTCATTAATCATTGAAATTAGGGCAGCGGTAAGCTTTGCTATCATTCTACCATTCAACCCTCTTGATTTTAGTTTCTCAGTTGTTGGATAAACTGGCTCAAAATGTTCCTTTCCATCTGCATTAGCTAGCGTCCAAGGCTCAATCTCAGGATGAGTTATCTGTGCCTTGCCATTAAAAAAGCCAACTTTCCCAAAAACAAGGTATTGCTTTCCTACATGAATATTTTTCTCAATCCATTGAATACTCTGAAACCAACAAAGCTCAAGAATTCCGGTCTTGTCTCTTAGTTGAGCAATCATTCTTTTGCTTCTTTTCTCTCCCAGAATGACAATATCTTCTATTACCCCAACCACCTGTATGTAGTCTGTTGAGACAGAAATTTCTGCAATTTGATTGATGGTTGTTTTGTCAATATGCCTAAGAGGATAATGCTCAAGCAAATCTCCAAATGTGAAAATAGAAAGCTCCTTTTTTAGGAGTTCAGCTTTTAGCGGTCCAACTCCTTTCAAGTATTCAATTGGATTGTCTAATATGGAGGAAGCAGGTATAATTTTTTACTGTAAATGTAAGGTGCAAGTGAATGTCAAAAATTTATTCGTTGATAAAGAATCATTTATTAGGTCTATGGAATATTTTCTATAATTTGCCACTAACAACTGTTAGTATGAATTGTGATCAAAATCAATATGTTTTATGATGAACTTCAATTCCACAGAAGGCAAGTTTTGGCAACTTTACATTTCAAAGTAAAAAACAATCTATAACCCATTTATAAATAAAAAAATCTAAAAAATGAATGTTCATAAGGCAATAAATGCACATGAGAATGTACAGGCAGACAGTAGGCTGGAAAGTTGGGTAAATCAAATAGCCAGTCAATGCGAAGCCAAATCCGTTTATTGGTGCGATGGTTCAAAGGAAGAATACAATAACTTTTGTAGCCAGTTAGTTAAAAAAGGAACCTTTATTCAACTTAACCCTGAAAAGCGACCAAATAGTTTTGCATGCTTTAGCGATCCTAGTGACGTGGCAAGAGTAGAAGACAAAACATTTATTTGTAGTCGCCGAAAAGAAGATGCCGGCCCTACCAACAATTGGATGGCACCTGATGAAATGAAAAAGACGCTTAACAAGCTCTTGGATGGCAGTATGGAAGGTCGGACTTTGTATGTCATACCTTTTTGCATGGGTCCTATTGGATCTCCATATGCTAGATATGGTGTACAACTAACCGACTCTGAATATGTGGTTGTGAACATGCATATTATGACCCGGATGGGAGAAGAAATATTACCCTACATACACAACAAGCAATATGTCCGTTGTATTCACACAGTCGGCGCCCCATTAACAGATTTTAAAGAAGATGTTTTGTGGCCTTGCAATCCGGATGTAAAATATATTTCACATTTCCCGGATGAACGATTGATTATTTCATATGGCAGCGGCTATGGCGGCAATGCATTGATGGGTAAAAAATGTTTTGCATTACGCATAGCTTCTGTAATGGGCCGGGAAGAAGGTTGGTTAGCAGAACACATGTTAATATTAGGAGCCAAATCACCAGAAGGCGAAAAAACATATGTAGCAGCAGCTTTTCCCAGCGCATGCGGAAAAACTAATTTTGCCATGATGATTCCTCCTAAGGAATTTGATGGTTGGAAAATTACCACTGTTGGAGATGACATAGCGTGGATACATAAGGCCGAGGATGGCACACTAACTGCCATTAATCCGGAAGCGGGATACTTTGGCGTAGCACCCGGCACCAATTATGATACCAACCCAAATGCTATGGAAAGCATAAAGGCCAATACCATCTTTACAAATGTTGCCATCACGCCAGATAAAGATATTTGGTGGGAAGGTTTGACACCTGAGCCACCAAAAGATTTGATTGATTGGCATGGTAAGCCATGGGACCCAACAAGTGGCAAACCTGCAGCGCATCCCAACTCCAGATTTACTGCTCCAGCTTACCAAAATCCAGCGGTTGATGAAGAGTGGAACAATCCCAATGGAGTAAAAATCTCAGGGTTTATTTTTGGAGGTCGTCGAAGTACCGCAGTTCCATTGGTTTATCAGTCTTTTAATTGGAGCTTTGGCGTTTATATGGCTACTACCATGGGAAGCGAAACGACTGCTGCCGCTTTTGGTGAAATAGGAAAAGTTCGCAGAGATCCATTTGCTATGTTACCATTTATGGGTTATCACATTGGTGATTATGTAAATAATTGGTTGCAGTTTGGAAGAGACCTTCCAAATGCTCCAAGAGTATTTGGTGTAAACTGGTTTAGAAAAGATGAAAATGGAAAATTTCTATGGCCAGGATTTGGAAACAACATGCGGGTGCTAAAATGGATTGTTCAAAGAATAAAAGGGAATACATCTGCTGTTGAATGCCCAATTGGATGGATGCCGCGTTATGAGGATATGGATTGGACAGGAATAGACTTTAGCCGAGAGGATTTTGGAAAGGTTATGACCATCGATCGTGAAGTTTGGAAACAGGAATTGTTTTCTCATGAAGAGTTGTTCGAACGGATGTATGACAAATTGCCTAAAGAATTCTTTTTTATAAGAGAGCTTTTATTATCCGCATTGTGGAGGTCTCCGGAAAAATGGAAACAACACGCAGAAATTGAAGACAATCACTAAAAAAGAAAGCGTATCAGCAGCAATTTACTGATACGCTTTTTTTTAACACTACTATATTATGGACTGGTTTAGCGAATTGTTTACAGGCTCAGGAGTTGCCCAATCCGTGGTCGTGTATGGGCTTGTAATTTCTTTGGGGATTTGGTTTGGGAGGGTACGATTTTTTGGCATTTCATTAGGCGTTACATGGATCTTGTTTATTGGCTTAATTATTTCATATGCCGGCATCAACATAAATAAAGAGATACAATACTTTTTAAGAGAGTTTGGGCTCATACTTTTTGTTTATGCCATCGGCCTTCAAGTGGGTCCCGGATTTTTTGCATCACTAAGAAAGAGTGCATTGAGCAATAATATTCTTGCAGGAAGTATTGTATTGTTGGGTGTATTAATTACTATTGTTTTCTACTATACTTCAGGTACTTCTATTTCCACTATGGCAGGTGTAATGAGTGGGGCAGTAACCAATACACCCGGTTTAGCAGCAGCACAATCTGCAATTAAAGATGCACATATTGCCGGCCAGGATGTTTCTATGATGACAGTTGCGTATGCTGTCGCTTATCCATTTGGTGTTTTTGGAATAATACTTGCCATAATTATTCTTAAAAAAGCATTTAAAATAAACATTGAGAAAGAGGCAGAATTGCACAGGAAACTGAATGCAATCAGATCAAACAAACCGGTATCCATCCACTTGAATTTAGACAATACCAGATTGGTTGGTCAACCACTGCGAACAGTATTTGAAATTCTTAAAGAACCCATTGTAGTTTCAAGAATGTTGCATAAAGGAGAGGTTATTACTCCCACACCCGATATCATTTTGGACAAGGCCGATGTTTTGCTGGTAGTAGCTCCTAAGCGTTTGCTGGAACAAGTAAAACTACTCATTGGCTCACCAAGTACTATAAATTTGAAAAACGACACTTCAAGCAATCTCATTTCGAGGCAAATCATAGTAACAAGAAAAGAAATAACACATAAAAAGCTAGGAGATATACCTGAAATTCACCAGGATCAATTTACACTTACAAGACTCAACCGTGCTGGCGTGGAAATGGTACCGCATGGCAATATTGTTTTACAGTTGGGAGACATCATAAAAGTGGTGGGTACAGACAAGGGAGTTGAAAGAGTGACAAATGTCCTTGGAAATTCTATGAAAAGATTAGAAACGCCAGATATTGCACCTATTTTCATTGGCATCGTTTTGGGCGTAGTACTCGGCAGTATCCCATTTAGCTTTCCGAATATGCCTGTACCTGTAAGAATAGGAATGGCAGGAGGCCCATTAATTATTGCACTTTTACTAAGTCGTTTTGGAAGTAAATTTTACCTGAATAACTACACAACGAATAGTGCAAATTTGATGATACGGGAATTGGGCATTTCTCTGTTTTTGGCTAGTGTAGGATTAGGCAGCGGACATAATCTTGCAGAAGCATTTACAGGAACAAATGGGTTGATATGGATACTGATGGGCATGACTATTACCTTAGTTCCACTAATAATAGTTGGTATAATTGCCCGTAAATTCTTCAAGAAAACCTACTTTGAAGTGTGTGGATTGCTGGCAGGTGCTTCTACAGATCCTCCTGCCCTTGCATTTGCTTTAAAAATTGCCGGCAACGATATACCTTCCGCCACTTATGCTACTGTTTATCCCTTAAAAATGATATTAAGGATTGTAGCTGCTCAACTACTTATCCTTTTTCTCAGGTAATTATTTTCGGCATCAATTTTTTTAATTCTTAAGGTAATTTGTTGAAAGATGAAACCAATCAGAACTTTTATAATAATTCAGCTATTACTCTGCATAAACATTCAAACTTTTTCGCAAAAGACAATTAATCATCAAACCCAATCATGGATGAGCATAAATACTACAATTAGGATTGCGGACAAGTGGGGAATAATTATGGATTTGCACGAAAGAAGAAATCATTTATTCGCCGATAACAGTTTTCATTTTGTAAGAACAGGTTTTCAATATTGGATAAAAGAAAATGTAACAATGAGCTTGGCATATGGCCATCTTTGGTTGGCACCAAATGTTGCAGGATGGCAAGCTTGGTCAAATGAAAACAGAATTCATGAACAGATTCAGATGACTACTATGGTGGGTGTTTCAAATATGATACAGCGATTGAGATTGGAGCAACGCTGGCAACAAAAAATAGTAGCTGATAACTATGCTGGGATTAAATTTACAAACCGCATCCGATACCTCATCAACTTTTCCATACCAATATCTAAATTTCCGCATTATCCATCTATTATAATTTCGGATGAGATGTGCATGCAATTTGGTAAAGAAATTGTTTACAACACATTCGATCAAAATCGTTTTTTCATCGGAGGAAAGCAACAATTAAGCAAGCATATTAGTTTTGATATTGGTTATATGCTGGTATATCAACAAAAACCTTCAGGACTACTATATGATGAAAACAATACTTTCCGCATGTTCTTTTATTATTCCCCGGATGTGAGAAAGAAGTGAGGATGGACTTTAGCAAATTAATTGTAGCCCCGGTTTTAACTTGATAACTACTTGGTAAAAAATGCTTAAATAAATTATCCTAAGAAAGTTTTGTATGCTTTTGATTAAGGTTGGAAACCACCACCGTTCCATCTTCGTTCACCAAGTAAACTCTAAAGTGCAAATCGTTGAATGTGAAGTAATCATATAGCTTTTCAATTATAGATTGATATCTGCTTATATTGGGAATAGCCATAGCAACTTCTGCATTGTCGGACAAACTAAAATTTATAAAAGAACTTAACAGACCTTCAGATACTGAATTTTTAGCATTAGCCAATTTGGACGTAATGTAGTGTGGCTGGATTTGCGAACTGTGAATACCTTTAACTTCTATCACTTCTTTTTTGAAAAATTTTGTTGCGGTAATCTGCCTTTCTTCTTTTTCACTTTCTTTATTGGAGTCTTTATGAATTTTATAGCCCGACTCTTTTAGAAATTTTACTACAGAGTTATAAATAAATTCATCTGTATACCAATCAACAGCAGCAGAAGCAATAGAATTTTTAATACCAGGTTCCATTATATACTATTTTTCAATTTTATAGAAACGATGAACAATAAACAAGACAATAAACCTGAATTATTTGTTGCAATTATTATGTTACAATTTATCCACTTATTTTCTTAACTAAATTAAACTTTCCATATTCTTTTGCACATTTTATACCTAATTCATTTTTTAAAGGGCATTCAATGATTTACTAGGTTAAACTCTATTGACTATTTGTATAATTGTCTCCATATAATTTGTTGAACCAAAATAGAAATAACTTCGATTCTATTAATCAAACAGAAACAAATTAAAT
>JANPHE010000262.1:0-16719 GCA_031424295.1 Segetibacter sp.
AGATAACGCCCCACCTGACTCTGGTCTGTTCCAAAGTACGACAGCGCTAGAAAAAAGCCTCCAATCATTCCACTCCAAATATTGTATTTATCGCTCAAATCAAAAGAACCGTTTTTAGTTCCAGTCGTAATTACATCCAACTTTCCAGATGCTCCAGTTAGATGCAATACATCGCTAAAACCAATATGTGCAGGCAACAAGTGCACCACCATATAACCTGCCATAAACATTCCTGCAAAAATGATGATCAATTGCAACTGCTGAGTATAAGCCACCGCCTTTGCGCCACCACTTACCGTATAAATGATTAGCAGCCCTCCCATCAAAATATTAGTGGTGAATATATCCCAACCTAATAATGAAGATAAAATAATAGATGGTGCATATATGCTAATGCCGGTTGACAATCCTCGCTGCAACAAAAACAAGAATGATGTAAAAGTCCTTGTCCTGACATCAAAACGTTGCTCAAGAAATTCGTAAGCCGTATATACTTTTAGCCGGCTAAACAATGGAACAAAAGTGATACAGAGCACAACCATAGCCAATGGCAAACCAAAATAATACTGCACAAATCGCATCCCATCTGTAAATGCCTGACCAGGTGCCGAAAGAAATGTAACTGCACTTGCTTGTGTACCCATGATACTGAGTAGTACCAGATACCAGGGCATCGTTCGATTACTTAAAAAATAACCATCGAGGTCCTTCGAAGATCGTCCCTTATACAATCCATAGGTGATGATGCCAAGGAGTGTAAAAATTAATACTATCCAATCAATACCACTCATGAAAAATAATTAGTAAAGCAAACAAAAAAGAAAATAAGAACAACTAGAAATATAATGACAAATACATACCAATGATTCCATTTTCTAAATAATGGAACGCTCTCTTCTGATGTTTGATTTTTAATTGTCAATGATGTTGAATTTTTAGCTTTTCAATTATGAGTAAACAGTAATCAGTTATTAGTATCCAGTAAACAGTAATTAGTAAACCGTTATTAGTAAACCGTGATCAGTTATTGGTAAACAGTAATCAGTAATTTGTAAACAGTAATTAGTAAACAGTAATCAGTTACTATTTATTTGTAAACAATAATCAGGAAACGCTAAACAGTTAATCACTAACTATTGTCACCTTACTACGACCTATTATCTTCTGTCCTCTGTTAACTGTCTTCTGTCCTCTGTCTTCTGTCCTCTGTCTACTATTCTCTCACTTCTTCTCTGTCATACCGCTTGCTAATAAACCCAAAACAAGTCCGATGATTAAACCCAATGCTACTTTTTTTATCAACAAACCAAGTACTAAGCCAATAATAATTAAAGTAACGAAGCTTATTTTTCTTCTAGTTTTATATTGTTCAGACATGCTATTTGTTTTTGGGTAAAGCAATTAAGTTAGCCATTAATCTAAATGCACCAGGAACACCCGCAGGTAACTCCCTAAAAAATACAATACCCGTATAAGCAAAATTGCCCTTGCCGTATTTGCCAATGATCAAGCTGCCATTGGATGGTTTTTCTTTTGGATCGTTCATGATAAGCGGTGCACTATAATTGCTATCAATAGCCTCAGCCTGATAAATACTTCTTTCCTGAATCCAACTTTCAAAATCTTTGGAAGTGATTTTGTTTGGATAGTTTAAAACTGGATGTTCGGGTAAAACAATCGTAATGGGTGCAGTTTCGTCAGATACTCTTGTCCTACTGATAGAAAATGGAAATGGGCCAATACCATTCTTCATACTTCCAAGCTGGTTATTGGTATTGTATTGTACAATCAGATTGCCGCCCGACTTTACATAATCCATCAATGCATTGTATTTACCAGCAAGAAATTCATGCACATTGTAGGCACGAACCCCTGTGATTATTGCGTCAAAATTTTGAAGATTGGTAGTTGTAATATCAGTTTCATTAAGGACTGAAACAGTATAACCCATCATTTGCAATGCATCAGGTACACGGTCACCGGCTCCTGTTATATAACCAATTTTCTTTCCTATAGTTTTCACTTCTTCATCAATAACTTTAATATTATCCGGATAGAAATAATGTATAACAGGAATATGGTCGTAGCGAATAGATTTATGATACAAAGAAAACAATTGATCCTGACCTGAGCAGTTGATGACAAATAATGGTTCAACGTGTTTCTTCTGTCCTTCATAAAATATTTTACTGAGCGGATAGGTGAAAACACCTTCTTTCCCTTTTTTAAAATCTATTAACTTTTTAGAAAAAACATCTGTAGCCATGCCATTTTGAAAGGTAAGTGAAGTGGCTACATTTTGCGCATCAATATTACTTGAATAATTTACGGTCACTATTGGATTATTTGTTGGTTTTACATTGCTCAAAATAACAGTAGGCGACACCGATAAAATTATTTTCGGAAGTATGGTTAATGGCTGATACAATTCCCCCTTTACCGGATCAGTAAACTTGTAAAGCAATGGTCGTTCTAATGAAAATGAAATGCCTTCTATTTCTACATTAATCCGAGAAGTAAAAGCTGCAATGCTTTCAGGGCGACCAATTAACAAAGGATCCAACACATCAAAATATCCACCTTTAATTCCATTTGCAACCCAATATGGCTGAGATATAGGTTCATTGTCAGACAATCTAAAAGCAAAAGGAATAGCAACATTTTCATTCTTAGCCAATGCTTTTTTTATGCTACTATCTTGCAAAGGCATCTTCGCATTCCCATTAAAAATATAAAGCCCGGAGTTGCGATTGTTACTGCTAGCCCTCTGCTCAGATAGCAGGATGGATGATGGAATCAGAGAAACAGATTTTATTTCTACTTTTACACCATTTCTATTATTAAACAAAAAACTGAGCTTAACAGAATCTCCTTGAATACCGTACTCCTGACCTGTAACAGCTTCCACAAATAAACCGCTGCATGCCTCTATCAACTGTTGAATTTCTTGTATTTTTTTTGTTCTCCAATAACTCTCTTTCAAAGCCTTGACACTACTATACAAAGTCACAAGCGAAGGCACAGATAATTCAGGATGCTCAAAAGAATAACTTTTAGCGATGTCATTAATTGCTTCCTGAATTTCCTTTCCACCTTCTACCCTACTCCAATCTGTAATGATCCCTTCAACCAAATCTTTTTTGGGAGCATCACCACCTGTTGTAAGAAAGTATTCATAGGTAGTGCCTCTTTGTCTCGGTACTCCAAATCCTTGACTTTTATGCTGACTTCTGCTTTCGCTGGCTATTTCGCCATATCCTTTGCCCAATAGCGGATTGAAAGCGCCTACATCCATTTTCAACTGATCTTCAGCGGTTGTATTGGTACCGCCAAAATTAAAAGTGTTCCATAAAATTCGCTTTGCCTGCCAGGGTTCTACACCGTAAGTTAATTGTTCTGGAAATTTTGTTGGGTCAGCAGCAGCAACGAAAGCTTCATTAGCCAGCAATGCAGAAGTTGTATGGTGACCATGCCCAGCCCTTTCATCGCCAGGAAAACGAGTTATGATTACATCGGGTTTGAACTTTCTGATTACCCATACCACATCACTAAGTATTTTATCCTTATTCCAGAATTGCAAAGTTTCATCTGCGCTTTTACTGTATCCAAAATCATAGGCACGGCTAAAGAATTGCTCAGCACCATCTATCCTCCTAGCAGCAAGCAATTCCTGCGTTCTTATAAGGCCCAATTCAACACCTTGTTCATTGCCAATTAAATTTTGACCGCCATCGCCCCGGGTAAGACTCAGGTAACCTGTTCTATACAACTTTTCTTTACTAAGGAATGCTAATAGTCTTGTATTCTCATCATCAGGGTGAGCTGCTATGTATAATACACTTCCCAGCACATTTAATTTCTTAAGTTGCAGATAAATATCAGCACTGCTGTAAGAAGCAGGCGTTTGGGCAATAGCATAGTTATAAAATACTCTTACAACCAGCAACAGGAGAATAATAATTTTCTTCTTCATTGCGCTAAGGTAATGAACAGGAAATTAATTGCAGTATAGTATGAATTGAAAGATGTGAATTACCGTGCATTGAAGCTAGAAACTTAATATTTGGAAAAATAATATGGTTAAATCGGATTTCTGTAAAATGCTTTTGTAATTTACATTTATTGAATCTTAAATTTGTTATTTGATAAACTCAATGTCTTCACCCCAACGATATATAGCTCACTTAGACCTTGACAGCTTTTTTGTTTCTGTTGAAGTATTGAAAGATCCATCGCTAAAAGGAAAAGCTGTATTGGTGGGCGGCAATAGTGAACGAGGTGTTGTGGCTGCCTGCAGTTATGAAGCAAGAAAATTTGGTATCCACAGTGCCATGCCCATGAAGCAAGCAAAGAAACTTTGTCCGCATGCTAAAGTGGTAGGCGGAAGCCGGGGCGATTATAGCAAGTATTCCAAAATAGTAACGGAAATCATTGCAGCAAAAGCCCCGCTTTTTGAGAAAGCATCCATTGATGAATTTTATATAGACCTTACAGGAATGGATAAATTCTTTGACCCATATAAATGGACAATTGAATTGCGCCAAGAGATTATTGATACTACAAGCCTGCCTATTTCATTTGCATTGGCAAGTAATAAAATGGTGGCCAAGATTGCAACTGATGAAGCCAAACCAAACGGATATATTCAGGTGCCGGCGGGTATGGAAAAAGAATTTTTGGCACCGCTTAAAGTCAATAAAATTCCCGGTGTAGGCGAACATACTTATGAATTGCTGCTTTCCATGGGCATAAAAACAATCAAAGACATAAGTGAACACAATGTAAAGGAATTGGAAAAAGTATTGGGGAAATTTGGAATAGAATTATGGAATAAATCCCACGGCATTCATCATGGCGAAGTGATAACCACTCATGAAGCAAAATCTATTTCAACAGAAAGCACATTTGAAGAGAACAAAACGGACATGGAATACCTACTTTCAGAATTGGTTCGCATGACAGAGAAAATTGCTTTTGAACTACGACAAGATGAAAAGCTTGCCGGTTGTTTAGCTGTCAAAATACGTTATGGTGACTTTAGTACTTTTAGCAAACAAATCTCCATAGATTATACACTGAGAGATGATGAGTTAATACCTGTGGCCAAGGAACTATTTTATACCCTATATAAAAAAGGAACACCAATACGATTACTTGGGGTAAGGCTAAGTGACCTTGCCAATTACCCTGTACAAACCAACCTTTTTGATGATGCCGAAAAAAAGAATAATCTTTATAAAGCAATAGATGAAGTGAAAAATAAATATGGAAAGCAATTTTTGAAAAAAGCAAGGACAATATTTAATCAGGATAAGAAAAAGGAAGTGGGTTAAATAGTAGTCAGTAAGTACTAGAAAGTAGTCTGTAATCGGTTATTAAAAATCCGAGAACTTATCATTCATAGCTCTAAATTTTTAAATAAACCACATGAGCTTACACTTAGGAGATGATGCACTAAGCTTTACAGCACAGACAATAAAGGAATGATCAATCTTTACAAATACCTTGGAGATAGTTGGGGAGTTCTTTTTTCTTATCCTGCGGATTATACACCTGTAAGCACTACGGAACTTGGGGAAACAGCTGCGGTGAAAGGTGAATTCGCCAAACGAAATGTAATGGTATTTGCGCTAAGTGTAGATCCATTAGCGCAACATAAAAGCTGGGTAAACGATATCAATTCAACGCAGCATGTGGAAGTCAATTTTCCAATAATTGCCGATGAAAACAGAACCATAGCCGAGCTATATGATATGATCCATCCAAATGCTTCGGCAACGGCTACCGTTAGGTCATTATTTATTATCGGACCAGATAAAAAAATTAAATTGTTTATCACCTACCCAGCCAGTACAGGCAGAAATTTTCATGAAGTACTTAGGGTAATAGACAGCCTCCAACTAACTGCTAACTATAGTGTGGCAACTCCTGCAAATTGGGAAGATGGCGATGATGTAATAGTAGCATTATCTGTAACTACAGAAGATGCGCTCAATAAATTTCCGAAGGGAGTAAAAGTAGTAAAGCCATACTTGCGTTATACGCCACAGCCCAACAAATAAAACGAAGCGGAAGGTTTGCTGATCCGGTATTTAGCGCTTTCTCAGTTGTTGCATCAGCGCTTTCATATCTTTAGCTAAGGGTGCCTCGAGTTCGTGAAAATTATGGTCGGCATCCTTAAATTTTAATTGAAATGAATGAAGCGCAAGCCTATTGAGAATCGGTCTCTCTTCTAATTCATTTTTGCTAAGATTGTATTTTCGCTTGATGGCAGACAACAAGACAGGTTGACCATCCCCATATAAATTATCGCAAACAATGGTATTGCCTAAATGTTTCATGTGCACCCTAATCTGGTGTGTTCTTCCGGTATGAATTTGAAATTGAACCAACGAAAAATTGCCAAACTCCTCCAACACTTCAAAATCGGTAACAGAGGGTTTACCCTTTTTATGAGTCATCATCAAGGTCGTTTTTCCCGGGTGTTCCATGATCGGTACATCAATGGTTCCTTTTTTATTCATCATGGTACCTTGAACCAGCCCGAGATAATATTTCTCTACGTCCCGGCCTTCAAATTTTTGGGATAATATTTTATGTGTTGTTTCGTCTTTTGCAAAAACAATCAACCCACTTGTTTCCTTGTCGAGTCTGTGTACAGTAAAAATTTTTCCAAACTGATCCTGAAGTATCGACTTTAGCGAAGGGTCCTTACCAAACCGATCAGGAATAGACAATAGCCCTGCAGGTTTGTTTAGCGCAATAAAGTGTTCGTTTTGATAAATAATATCTGGTTTCATGTACTTGTTAATTAATCGATCACTGCAGTCTTATTGGTTGATAGTTTACCTGGCTTTCTGGTAAAACAAAACCATTGATGGAACAGAAAAAGATGATTGTTGGGGACTTGAATTAATCTTTGGATTTGATATACGATTGGTTCATAAACTTAAGTAACCGAATTTCTTTATCCTTCAAAAATCTCCATTTTCCCCTTAGCACATCTTTTTTTGTTAAGCCCGCAAACATAACCCGGTCAAGAGCTTTTACATCATACTTCATGTGTTCAAAAATTCTACGAACAATGCGGTTGCGACCACTGTGAATTTCGATGCCGATTATACTTTTATCTTTTGCATCTGCATAGGCAATCACATCAGGGGCTATATAGCCGTCTTCGAGCATAAGACCACCTGCTATCTTGTCCATATCACCTTTGGTCAATGACCTGTCAAGTTTTATCTCATATACCTTCTTTATCTCGTGCTTAGGATGAGAAAGTTTCTGCGCAAGGTCTCCATCATTGGTCAACAACAAAACACCCGAAGTATTTCTATCAAGTCTTCCAACAGGATAGACCCTTTCATCAGTAGCTGATCTTACCAAATCCAATACAGTCTTTCTACCTTGCGGATCTTCAGAAGTAGTAATAAAATCTTTGGGTTTATTCAAGAGTATATATACAAAGTTGCGACTTGGGATTACCTTTCTATTTCCTACCATCACCACATCCTGATAGGTTACTTTCATTCCAGGATCATTTGCCGTTGTACCATTGACCGTTACTTTTCCTTCCTTCACCAGGTCAGCGGCATCTCTGCGTGAACAAATACCTCCATGGGCAATGTACTTATTCAATGGCAACTGTTCTGCATCCGGCTTATCAATTACTCCTTTTGAAGGCGCATTGTATGGCTTTGAAGAATCAGCAGATACTTTTGCAGGCCCCCCTTTTAATCTTGCAGGTGCACCCTTTGATTTTGGGGAATCCACATATGGCTTAACAGGTGCAATTGTTTTTTTTATGGGTGCTGCTTCCCCTTTTAAATGCACGCCCTCTTCTTTAGAAAAAGCGCTCTGCTTTTTTTCAGGATAGCGTTCCGGTTTGGGAGCATTTCCATGAGGTTTTGAAGGTGCTGCTTCGCCTTTTAAATGCACTCCCTCTTCTTTGGAGAAAGAACTTTGTTTTTTTGCGGGAAAACGTTCCGGCTTTGAAGGAGCACGATCCGATTTTGAAGAAGCTCCATATGATTTTGGCGAAGCTGACTCTCCTTTTGCATGAGCGCCTCCTGATTTTGAAAACCCGCCTGGTGATTTCGAAAGGGCTTCTTTTCTGCCAGTCGGATTGCCATATTTTTTTGATGCGTCTCTACCTTCTGTTTTTGGAGAAGCGCTGTAAGGTTTTGAATTAGTATTGCTTCGGCTTGAAGCATTTCCATATGATTTTGAAGGCCCCTTTGCTCCTTTTGATGAAGGTTCATAGATCTTCTTTGTACTACCTGCACCTTTATTAGATGAAGGATAGGTTTTCGAAGTACTACCTTCCACTTTGGATGGGGCACCATATGTTTTTTTAGGAGCACCCTCCGTTTTTGAAGAAATGCCCGTTGTATTTTTAGCGGGATACTTATTTACTTTTTGTGATTTCTTAGATGAGGAACCAAACTCTGGAGATTGTTGCATTTGCTGCCTTTCCAATCTTTTTCTTTCATAGTGCTCCTCTATTGCGGAGGCTCTTTCTCTTTTCGCCTTTTTCTTTTCCTGTTTTATTTCTTCTTTTATGGCACTACCCTTTTTCTTCTTTACAAACTTGCCGAAGTTATCTGAACGTTGCATAGTATTTATTTTTTATGCTTGCTGTTTTACAACAGTAAATATTTGAAACACGTCAAATATAGAATGAAAAAGGCAGACCAAATGGCCTGCCTTTGCATATAAAGAATAATTTATGCTTTAATTTCGTCCTTTGCGTCCACCTTTCTCTTTTCTAATTGCATCCAATTTAGTTTTTTGCTCTGCAGTTAAGATGGCATCTACACTTGTTTTGTGACTTGACATTAGCGCTTTTACCTGTTCTTTCTTTTGCTCTTGAGTTAAGGAAGTATTATCCCTTATTTTCTGCATATTATTTTTTAGTTCTTCATTCAACGTCTTCATTTTAGCTGACTGATCTGCTGAAAGGTTCAAATCTTGTTTAATCTCTTCAAAATTATCTTTCATTTTCTGACCCCTCCCTTCACCTCGCCCTTCACCCCTTACTTTGCCACCCTCGTCCTTCATTTCCTTCTTCATTTCTTTTACTTGATCCTGTTGCTCCGGCGTAAGAATGGCTTTCATGGTTTCTTTATGCGACTTCATAATTTCAAGTCTATTTTTCTTCATGTCTTCTGCACTCATGCCTGTATTTCCCCTTAATTCTTCCAGCTTCTTTTTCAAGATCTCTTTTTCTGCCTTCATTTTTTCCTTTTGTTCATTCGTTAGGTTTAACTCAGCAATTTTTTCTTTTCCAAGACGATTACCTTGTCTGCCATCACTTTGAGCTATGGCTCCAAAACTTATGGTCAAAACCATCATTGCAAATAAAATCTTCTTCATAATTTTTGTTTTTTGTTTGTAGTAAATCATAGACCTGCCATCATTATTATGGTTTAATGCGAATAAAAAAAATAGCGTTAATTAAAAGCAAATAACTATTTTATATCATTTTTAAATATTGATTTCCAATACTGACTTAATTATAAGTAGTATTGCTTTGAAAATAGAAACTAAATTTATACCATCAAAAAGAAAGGCATTTGCTTAAAGACATTGTAATAGCGATTCAATCTTACGGACATGCACATCGGTTTATCCGTCAACACAAGTTGTGGACATGGATTATTATTCCGGGCATCATTTACATGCTGCTGTTTTGTATCAGTATGTATTTTTTTGCAAATAGTGCCAGCGATGTTGTTGAGTTTTTGTTGATCAAAACAGGGATGAAAGGTTGGATTACAAGCCTTAAAAGCACTTTGGCCGAGTTTCTGGTTACCATTGGTGGCATCATGCTTTGGCTATTGCTGATGCTATTTTATTTTTCACTATTCAAATATATCTGGTTGATTGTTGGTTCACCCATATTTGCGCTCCTAAGCGAAAAAACAGAAGCACTTATAGAAGGCAAAGCATACCCTTTCAATATTCACCAATTTATAAGAGATATTATCAGAGGAATTGGTATAGCCTTGAGGAATACTGTTTGGCAGACTGTTTATATCATCTCCCTCATCCTTTTATCATTTATTCCTGTAATTGGGTGGGTAGTGCCGGTTTTCGGGCTGTTGATTGAATGCTATTATTATGGATTTTCCATGCTGGATTATAGCTGTGAGCGACACCATCTTTCAGCTGCAGAAAGCATTCAGTTTATAGGTCAGCGAAAAGGTTTGGCGATTGCTAATGGGGTAATATTTTATTTTATGCACCTTATTCCTATTGCCGGATGGATATTTGCACCTTCCTATGCAGTGATAGCCGCTACGCTCAGCATTTTAAAAACAAAGGAAAAAGAAACGCCTTCTATAGAAATTCCTATATAATAATAGCCAATAAAAAGCCATTCTAAATGCCTGGAACCGTTTACCTGATACCCTCTTTTTTATTTGAGCAAGCTGCTGAAACCATACCTGCATATGTATTGGATGCTGTAAAGCAATGCCAGGTTTTCTTTGTAGAAAATGAGCGATCTGCAAGAAGATATCTGAAAGTACTTTGGAAAGAAATGATCATTGATGATTACCAATGGTTTACTATTCATAAAGCTGAAGAATCTGTGCAACAACAATTTACTCAACTACTGAATGCAGGCAAAACGATTGGTATCATCAGCGAAGCCGGTTGCCCGGGGGTAGCTGATCCGGGGCAATTATTGGTGCATGCAGCCCACTCTATTCATGCAACCATCAAACCACTGGTTGGACCCAGCAGTATATTATTGGCACTAATGGCTAGTGGTATGAATGGGCAAAAATTTCAATTCTCAGGCTATTTACCAATAGATGGCAACGAGAGAAAATTGGCAATTAAAGAACTAGAAGCAGAATCTGCCAAAAAAGATTGTACACAGATCTTTATTGAAACACCGTACAGGAACAATCAACTTATTAAGCAATTGGTTGATTCCTGTAAACCTCAAACACAGCTTTGCATTGCGGTAGATATTACTGCACCTACAGAAATGATAGTGACAAAAACAATAACAGAATGGAAAAAACAATTACCCGATATTCATAAGCGGCTTGCCATTTTTCTATTGCATGCACAATAATTATGGAGCGACAAGCTTTACACTATCCACAATATAATAACTATCTCCGCGCCATGCCAAAGCACCTTTCTTTTCTTCGTAATGTAAAATAACTTTCTGCCCTTCCAGTCCCATCAGTTTATCAGCCACAGGTTGTTTATCTACAGAAAAGTAGAATTTTTCGGCCGACAATGGCATTGATGAAGATGAAGTAAGGCTATTGAGTACCAATTCACCTTCATATGTTTTAAACAAATTTCCCTTCCGCGAAAATTTTTGCAATAATCCGGTACGGTTTCCGTCGCTATAAGTAAAGTAATACTTCCAATAAAAATAGCCGCTTCCTATTAATAATAAAACAAGTATTGTTATAACGATGCCTTTTATCATATTCTAAAATGATTAATGAAGGTAGTAAAGATATCGTTAAACGTATTATTTACCCTTTCTCCCCAATTTCAACATCCTATTGGTTAAATAACTAACAGGGTGTTGCAAAAATATCCTGCTCACTTTAAGTTTATCAAATATTAAAAAGTATAACTTGCATCGCTTTTATCTACAATTTATGCCTGATTTATCACTTTTTGATCCTAATGCGGTTAGTAATCCAGATAATAATATTTTTGGGCTCCCTTTTTCCGAAGAAGATTCTCGGATAGTTTTAGTACCTGTTCCGTGGGAGGTAACTGTAAGTTCAGGTGCAGGTACTTCCCGCGCATCCGAACACATTTTCAAAGCAAGCCTGCAGGTGGACTTGTTTGACTCTGAATATAACAACAGTTGGCAGCAAGGTTTTTATATGAAGCCAATTGACAAAAAGTTATTGCTAAAAAGTGATTATCTGCGCAAAGAAGCCGAACTCTACATCGATTATATTTCTAAAGGAAACGACGTGAAAGCTAATAAATTCATGTGCAAAAGCCTTAAAGAGATTAATGAAGGCAGTACGTTTATGAATACCTGGGTGTATGACCAAACTATAGAATTGTTGAACAAAGGCAAGTTGGTTGGGCTCATTGGTGGTGACCATAGCACACCGTTTGGTTTTATTAAAGCTATTGCGGAGCATTATGAATCTTTCGGAATACTGCAAATTGATGCACATTGCGATCTCCGAATCGCATTTGAAGAACTCAAATACAGTCATGCATCCATCATGTACAATGTATTAACTGAAATACCTCAGGTAAAGAAACTGGTACAAGTAGGCATCAGAGACTATGGCGAAGACGAGTATCAATACATTCAAGACAATAAAGATCGGATCAGTGTTTTCTTCGACAAAGACATTAAGGAAAGGCAATACGAAGGAGATAGTTGGAAAATGATTGTAAAAGAAATCATTGATCAACTTCCGCAAAATGTATTCATCAGCTTTGACATAGATGGCCTCGATCCAAAACTATGTCCAAATACAGGGACCCCTGTTCCCGGTGGATTTGAAGCGCAACAAATTTCTTACCTTTTTAAATGCCTGGTTGATAGCGGAAAAAAACTAATTGGATTTGATTTAAATGAAGTAGGTGTAGGAGAAAATTTGATAGATGCGAATGTTGCTGCACGCCAATTGTTCCATCTGTGCAACCTTCTCATAAAGAGCAACAGTTAATTTCTTATGCTGTGTGATTATCTAATTACTACCAAAAAGCGTAACCAGGGTTTTGCAGACCAGATAAGTGTGTTGATGTATGTTTTTGCAGTAGTTATATTTTTCTACTACTACAAATCCACGCAAAATGCAGTTTTATTTTATCCTGTCATCATTGCTGCAATTCTTATCTCTCTCGTTATCACTTTATATAAAAAGAAAACTAACGGCGAAGCATTTTTCAGGCTTGGTCTTCTTTTGGCTGCTATGGGTTGGTTTCTAGGTCATGAAACCAATATTTTAATGGGCATCTTATACACCATTGCTGCATTAATAGAAAAGCAGGTAAAATTTCCTGAAGAGATTGGTTTTACAAATGATGGGATCACCTTCAATACGTTTCCTAAGAAGACATTAAAGTGGACAGAAGTATCCAATGCCATGATGAAAGACGGACTGATAACGATAGACCAACAAAATAATAAGCTCTTTCAAAAAGAAATAGAAGGCGAAGTAAGCGCAGCTGTAGAAGCAGAATTTAATTCCTATTGTAGAAGAAATATTGGGAATGTATGATTGAATGATGTGGGATGGATGATGGATGATCGTTTGCTCGTTACTCATTTATTCTATTGCTCGTTATTCGTTGCTTGCTTATTGGTTGTTTGTTACTTGTTAGGTCGCAAGCTGAGTTCTAGATTAATATTAACTGACTTTCGACAACTAAGACCATTTCACGTCTCAACTCTCTTTCGTTTCCCCATTGGCCATTGACCATTTACAAAAAACCGCCACAAGATTGCTCTTGCAGCGGCTTTTTATTATGTTGAGTGGTTTATTTGTTTGGGAGGAATGTGCACTTCAACCTATTCGTTTTTCACTCACAACTCCCTATTTAATCACTAATATTCAGCCCTTTCTTTCTCTGAAACAATGCCATTCGTCTTTACCAATAAAGTACCCTGGTAGTATTTTTCATTGTGCTGACTTGCATCCAATCCTTCTTCTTCCTCGGCATCACTTACTCTGATTGGTTGTATAATGTTGATGACTTTAAAAATAAGGAAGGAAACTGTAAAGCTATATCCCACAACAATTGCCAATGCTTTTAATTGCGTAAAAAGGAAGGCGGCATTTCCATAAAACAATCCATCATTGCCCGCAGCGTTCACTACCTTACTGGCAAAAATACCTGTCATCACCATTCCAACCATTCCACCAATACCATGACAAGGAAACACATCCAATGTATCATCCAGTTTTGATTTGGATTTGTAATAACAAGCAATATTAGAGATAATGGCAGCTACAACTCCAATGAAAATACTCTGCGGAATAGCCAAATAGCCTGCCCCGGGAGTAATTGCCACTAACCCAATTACTGCTCCGATACAAAAACCCAAAACGGATGGCTTTTTCCCTTTCATTACATCAAAAAACATCCAAGCCAATCCGCCAGCCGCCGCTGCAGTATTGGTAGTAGCAAATGCAGACACACTTAGGCTATTAGCACCTAAAGCAGAACCTGCATTAAAACCAAACCAACCAAACCATAGCAATCCTGTACCTATTAAGACGTAAGGAATATTCGCAGGTGGAATTTCCTTGTTGTCGAGGTGCGACTTACGGCGTTTTAATACCAATGCACCAGCCAATGCTGCACAACCAGCAGAAATATGCACAACCGTACCACCTGCAAAATCGAGTGCACCCATTTTATACAAAAATCCTTCGGGATGCCAGGTCCAATGTGCAATCGGCGCATAGACCAACAAGCTGAATAAGGCAATAAATAAAATGTAGGAAGTAAAACGAATTCTTTCTGCCACTGCACCAACTACAAGACCCGGGGTAATAATGGCGAACATGAGCTGAAACAATGCAAAAAGTGTTAATGGAATGGTTGGTGCTAAACTCCACGGCGCACCTGAAGCAACACCTTTAAAAAACAGGTGTGTCATAGGATTGCCAATAAATCCATGAAAACTTTCTCCAAAACACAAGCTGAAAACGACAGTCACCCATAAAATACTAACAATACCCGCTGCTACCACACTTTTAATCATCGTAGAAATCACGTTTTTTCGATGAACCATACCCCCATAAAAAAAGGCTAGTCCGGGTGTCATGAGAAAAACAAGCGCAGTGGCCACCAAAATCCAACCAATGTCTGCATCATTGTATTGACCCGCATCATCAAAATTGGGAAGCGCAGGAATAAAAATAGCTGCGATGGCAATAGCTACCAAAATAAAAAATGGGGTAAAATTTCTAACCGACTTTACAGGTAATGCACTCATAAATTAAATTTCAAATGAAAAATGTACTAAAAATTAATATGAAGCAATCGGCGTGAAAGTAGTAATAATAGTTAAATTTTTATAAAAAAAATTGGATGATTTTTATTACAATGTTTAAGTTATTATTGAAACAAATAGCAAGAAATATCTTTAATTATGACTTTTCAGATTAAATTCAAGGATTTATGAAAACCAATTTCTACAAAAATGTTCATGAAAAGATTGAATGAAAATTTAAATCATGTTTAAGTTTATTTATTGTTTTATAAGAGGAATAGTTCACGCTTATTTAAATTCGACAATTATTTATTAAACCTGACCCGTGACTATTGCAAACCTTACGTACATCAGCAATCCTGTTTTAGCTCCAAATACCTTTTCCCGCTGCCGTTGGTATTTTCACCAACAGCTTTTAGGTTATGCCGGGTTTGCAGGTGAAGAAAACTTGCAAAGAGGGAACATGGATTAGAACAAAAAGCCCCAATAGTCCCTGATTATCGGGGCTTTAATTTGGGGCTTTTCGTCTACTCCACTTAATGTTAGTGGCAGTATTGGTCAAAGCGCTACATCAATTATTTCTTGTAACCTCTTTAGTTGAATTTCCTCGTTTCCCTTTTCAAATCCTGTTTTATTATAAATTAGTTTACCCTCTTTATTATAAATCAAGATTGTAGGGTATCCTAAAAAGCCAAAAATTTTATTTGGATAATTGGGTCTCTCTTTTAATGGACCATCTCCTTCACCAGTAAAACCCATTTTAACTTTTTTCCAAGTTTTCTGGGTAGACGTAACATTCTTTATAAAATAAACGGGTAATCTGAATGTGTCCATTTTCGCCATTGAATTAAAATAACTGTAGGTTTCATTGGTAGATGTATTTCTGTTTTCAACTAAAGGTCTGACAAATGCGCTATCAGTTAAGGTTATTGCTAAAAAGTTGAAATTAGGATTGCCTCTGTATTTTGCATATACCTTATGCAACAAGTTCATTTCAGCAAAACATGGGGCACAAGGGATGAACCAAAAATCTATAAGTGTCACTTTACCTTTACTGATACTTTTTAAATTAGTAGTGTCACCATTTATGTTATAGATAGAAAGTTTAGGAATTTTCTCAGTAAGTATATTTTGTTTTCTTTGTCCAAACACAGCAATCGCCAATAATGTACATGGTATAAATAGTAGGAACTTCATAATAATATTGCAACCAAAGCCTGCATTGGCGCTATTACACGCAAATTAAGTAAAAGATTTGCTATTTAGAATTAAGCATGTAGCGCTTTATATTTTAACTCCGCTGTTGATATTCTTTTCCCACAGCCTGAAAATTTGGGAAATTCTTGCTGGGGAATAATGGCTGCATGGGTAAAAACCCTGTTGTCACAGACAACTACTAATCGACCTTAAATTGTATTGCGATCGTGTACGAACTTGGAATATCTTTTATGCAAAAAATAAAGCTCTAGAAGTGTCACCAAAATTAATATCAAACCAATCCAGGAAAAGTAAACACCAAATAATTCGGAAAGATTTGAGTCTCCTGCCGAGACGAGGGTAATAAAGAATAGGAGATTTTGAAATACACATGGAACTGCAACAATAAAGTTTCTATTTATGATGGGGCCGGTTTTTTGGCCGATCAAAAATCTGTCGTACATGAGCCAAATTAGTAAGACATGAAATGGTGCCATTAGTCCATAAGTGAAAAATATGGATAGATATAAAAATGAACCGGTAAAAAGGATAAACAAGTAAAATAC
>JANPHE010000263.1:0-17171 GCA_031424295.1 Segetibacter sp.
TTCTCATCAGTAGTACCCACAAGCCCACAAATAGAACAATGGTAACAAGTGTATTAGCGACAGGTCCAAACCATTCGCCTTCAGTAACTGTATTTGTCGGAACTTCTGGCAAGGTTGGGTTGGATTTGTAAAATTCCTGCATTCTGTCCTCGAACTTTTCCCAGTTGGTAACCCTAAACTCAAAGTGAGGACCTGCATTTGTTTTGGCATTGGTTTTCTTAACCTTGCTGGAATATTCTGATTTGGAAAGAGATTCTTTTTTAATATACACCCGAACCATGTCTTTATTTTGGATGTAATCCAGTTTTTCAACATCGCCGGTAGCTAACATTTTTTGCTTGAATTCCAATTCAGAAGTCTGTGCTGCATCGGGAGTCATATTCATAAGGTTCACTCCAATTAATACAACTGCTATAATGGCGTAAATCCAATAGATGCTGAATTTTGGTCCTTTCTTTACAGGCTTACCATCCTCATTTCCTGAAGGAACGCCTGGAATATTTCTAAAGTCTTTTTTTGTTTTATTTTCTTCCTGTGCCATAATTGTGGTTCTGCAAAACGCAGAAGTAGTCATTTTGTTTAAAATAATAATGATGCTTAGTCTTCGTGTTCTTCTCTTGGGGCATCGCTCCACATTTCTTCCAATTGATAAAATTTACGGCTTTCCGGCATCATCACATGTACAACAATATTTACATAATCTATCAATACCCATTGCATTGCCTGATAACCTTCATGTTTGTAGGGCAACTCTTCACAGTTTTTTTTCACCTGCTCCTCTACCATTTCGCCAATTGCTCTTACCTGTTGAGGGTTAGTTCCTTCGCAAATAATAAAAAAGTCAGTCACAGCTTCATGAATCTTTCTGAGATCAAGCGAAATAATGTTTACGCCTTTTTTTTCCTGAATAGCTTTTATAATGGTCTTGAAAAGCTTTGAGTTCCTGGTAAGTTTTACGGCCGTAGATTTTTTACGGGCAGATAATAATGAAAGTGGTTCCAATAAATCGAGTCTTTTTGTTAAGTAATGATGGTTCTATAACGTATATAACGGTTAATTAATTATAACGGAAAGCGGCACTCAATTAGCTAAATATAAAATAGAGAGCAATAACCGAAATATATTTGTCAAAAATAGTCATTCTTTGGCATCTGATCACCCAATTGGGAAACCGTTTACAGTTTTAGATGTAGTCTCAAGCACCAACAACTATGCCATGGCACAGGTGCAAGCTCAAATGGCAGCACATGGGGCTACTTGGTTTGCTATGTACCAAAGTGAAGGAAAAGGACAGCGCGGAAAGTCGTGGCGTGCAGAGCCAGGGCAAAATATTATGCAGAGCATTATAATAGAGCCGGACTTTTTAAAGATTGATAATCAATTTCTTCTGACCGTAGTTGTTTCATTGGCCTGCTATGATTTTTTTGTAAAATATGCTATTGATCAGGTCACTATCAAGTGGGCAAACGATATTTATTGGAGAGACAGAAAGGCAGGTGGTATATTAATTGAAAATATTCTTCAGGGCAAAGAATGGAAATACGCTGTCGTTGGTATTGGTTTCAATATTAACCAGGCGCATTTTCCGAAGGAATTGCCAAATCCTGTTTCATTGAGGCAAATAACAGGTAATGTTATCCCTGTAACTGAGGCGGGTAAAGAATTATGTCAATTTATAGAGAAAAGATGGCAACAGTTAAAGCTGGGAATGGAGGAACAATTGTTGGAGGAGTACAACAGCCATTTGTTTAAACTAAATGAACAGGTACAACTAAAAATGAATGGCGCTATCATTAAAGCCAGGGTAACCGGGGTGAACAAACAAGGTCAGTTACTAATATATACAGGCGAACAAATGGCGATCAACTTTGGCGCTGTCGAGTGGGTATTAGATCATGAATCTAATGTCGGATAAGATATTTACATCATGCTCTCTTGACCTTGCCTCTACTTCAAAGCGGTTGTTGAAATAACCATTAATATAAGTTTCTCTCAGGTAGCCAATGATAAAATAGAGAAACCCTAAAGTTCTATATTGAAGCACATGTGCCACTTCGTGCCTAACCCATTGTTCATCCTGTAAGAACTGTTTTTTTGTGGTGTTATGTAGGAAAACGGTTCGACCTACTACAATCGCTACGGTTGTTACGCCAAGTTTCCAGGCTGCAATGGCTGCAAGCCATGATTTTTCTTTGATGTAGATGTTGATCAATTGTAGTGGAAAGTAAAAGTTATAAAAATGAAGATGAAGCTATATAAAAAGCCTTAATAAATTGCATATTATCAAATGAATGAAATGCAATAAAAGATTTCGTAAATATTTGAAAATGATACTAAAAGACGAACTTTCAATTACACACAAGCCAGTTCTTAATTTATAATTCATATTGCTTCACTCAGATTAACCCCACTCAGCAAGCACTTGTTCGGTTTGGTTTTTAGTATCCGGCTTATCTATGATCTTTATGATTTTACCACTTTCATCTATTAGAAAAGTTGTTCTGTGGATGCCATCATAGGTTTTTCCCATAAACTTTTTCTCTCCCCATACCTCATATTTTTCTACAATTTTTCTCTCTTCATCAGCTATTAGAGGGAATGGTAGGTTATACTTCGTCTCAAATTTTTTATGACTTTTTACATTGTCGGTACTTATTCCTATTACCTGCATCCCATTGTCTAACAAGGTTTGATAGTTGTCTCTAAGATTGCAAGCCTGTGCTGTACAGCCCGGCGTATCATCTTTAGGGTAGAAGTAAAGGACTACTTTCTTTCCAATAAAATCTTTCAGCGATACTTTTTTTCCGTCTTGATCAACACCAGAAAATGCAGGAGCTTTTTTCCCTTCTTTTAATGCCATAAATTATTTTTTATAAGTAACAATGATCTTAGTTAAATGTTTACCGGACAAATGAAAATATGCGTTCGGCAGTATTGCCTGCTTCATCGGTAGCCATTACTTTCAACTCATGCCTGCCAACCGATGTGCGCTCATCAAATGTATGAATATATGTTCCTTTGCTGTAGCCAAACAATATCCATTGCCCATCCAAATAGGCATTGAATGTTTTTACATCTTCAATATTATCTTTTACAATTAATGCAATGGCATTCTTGCCCCTGACACTTCCCCCATTTATCCACCCCAATAGAGAAATACTCGGTGCAATGGTATCCAATAGCAACTTAAAATCGCCTAAGTACTTAAACTTCGATTGAATCCTTCCATCTATCCAAATCCCTTTTTCTACTTCTACACGCTTGTTGCTTTGCAAATGCATAACAATCTGGTCCTTTTTATTTTCAGGAATAGCTACCGTGGGTTTTATTTGCACGATAAATGAGTCTTGAACAGGATATTTAAAGTCCGCTATATGGTGCAACGCAGATACTGCCCGGATATCATTTGCAGCTTCTGCCCGATGTACAAAAGGAACCAAATCATAAAAAGCGGTTGGCGAAAACAATACTTTGCAATCTTCAGTTTCAAACAAATTTTCCTTGCCTTGTGGCATAGCAATCGCATTAGCTGGAAAAGTCAATTCCCTGGTGGAAGCAGGATCAAATCTAAAATTAAAAGAGATAGTTGAAGCATTGCCAGAAACATCTTTCACCACAATTTTTGCCTTGTGAATGCTGGTATCTTGCGTGTTTATAACGCCATCAGTTGGACCTGTAAAATAGCTTCCTTTATTGCCGGGCAGCTTGCCAATGTGTTGGATATAGCTACCATTATTCATTTTTGTTTTATAGTCAATGCTTGCATTTAAATAGCGGGTCTCGTCATAAGAAATATCATCTAAAGTAAAACCACTTTTCAGATGATCATCTACCCATAATTCTGTTTTATAAATTCCAACATGGCCATGCATGCCGGTTATCATATCATCAGCACTTATGCCAAAACTAAAATTTGGAGTCTTAATTGTAACAACACCTGACATAGTAATGTAATTGCCTAATGCGCCTTTTATAGCAATGGGAGTAGGGGTTGTTTGGTAAGTACTGTATCTTCTGTCGTAGTAATACAATCTATAAATAGTTGGAGGGGTTCGATCTGGTAAACCAAAACCAAACAAGAGTGGATTAAGATTATTGCCTGTCTCAGTATCCCTGATCTCGAAGTGCAGATGCGGACCTTGGGAACCACCGGTATTGCCGCTTAGCGCAATAAACTGCCCTTGTTTTATCGGAAACAATTCAGGATCTATCTCTATTTCCTGTTCCCATTTTTGAGTATGATATTGTTGTTGCTTTATGTAGGCGGCCAATTCGGGATAAAAGGTGTTGAGGTGCGCATACAAAGTAGTATAGCCATTAAAATGTTCTATGTATAGGGCATTTCCAAAACCACTTTTTTCTATTTTCACTTTGCGTACATACCCGTCAGCTGCAGCATATACAGGCAGATTATCTCGTTGCATGGTTCGTATGTCAAGGCCCATATGATAGTGGTTTGGGCGCAGTTCTCCAAAGTTGGCAACCAATTGCATGGGTATGCCCATTGGGTTTCTGAATGCACCTTGCGGATAATTTTCAGGTTGAGCTTTTTTCTTTTTTGCGATGACCGGGGGATCTGTTTTTTGCTCAGTTTCAGCAACTGGGGGCGACAAAAAAATGGAGGATGCCGACACGGCTAAAAAGACAATAATATTTTTAACAAACGAAAGCACGATGTATAGTTATGATTTAAAAGACAAATATCCTATCATTTGGTCATTATTAACTTCAACTTTTTATCATTGTGAATCTTTTGTCACCCAATAGCCTTTTCATTCACACTTTACTTTTTCAATTCTTGAAGCACTTTTCGTATTTTCACCAAAACAAAAAGCATGTCAGTTATCAAACTTCCCTTATTGTTTGCGGGTTCTAAAGGCGAAAAGAACCTATATACATTATTTGATAGTGGCGCAAATTTATCATGCATCAATCCTGATTATGTTGAAGGATTGGAATTGCCGGTAAGTCTCGGAAGAACTCGACTAATTTCTACAGCAAGCGAAGGCCATTTTATAGAAATAAAAGAAGCAATTCGACTTGATTTTTACTTGCACGATGTTTTGTTGAGCGATGAATTTTTATTGGTGCCCGGACTAAGCGAAGAGGCAATCATTGGCGCAGCCACTATGCAGAAATGGCGTATCAAACTCAACTTTGAACATGATACCGTAGAGGTAGATCCTAAAGTGGCTAAGATGCAGTTGATATAATTGATTGTTTCATAACAACCAAACATGTAATTATTAAGTACTCCTCATTTTATTAAAAAAATCTTCCTCAATCCCAACTCATCCTTTTTATGTTTTTAGGATCATCAATTGAAATATGCATATAATGATTAATGTGCCCGTACACAACTTTAGGATGTTGACACATGGCATTGAATTGTTTGAAAAAATGTTGGTCAATAAGCTTGCTATTAAAAATAAGCTCTTGTAATTCTCCATCGCCTGAACTGGAAGATGAATATATTTTAAATCAATAGACAGTTGCTATAAAAAATACTTCATAGGGGGAGTAACGGGCTTAAATATGAAAGCCACCATATTGTTGAGATGGAAGTTGTTACTTGTTTTTGACAGGCCAAATATCTGGAAGAGGTGGTTTATAAAATCAGGACAAATATAAGAATAAATTACTATTTTAACCTAAATATTTTATCCATTGTATAATTGAGGATATAAGCCGGAGATTTTACAAAGCCATCAGAAAATGTTCCCTTTTGGTTAAATGCAATTTTTTCAATGGGTAAAATTTCACCTTCCTTAGCCATTGGGTCATCATATTTTTGAACCAGCATCATGTGTCGCATTGTTACTATATATGAGTTTCCAGTGTAGGAAATGGTAAATTCTCCATGAAAAGTGTTTCTGAACAGGTAAACGGGAGATGTCCATTCGGAGAATCCAGCTCCCTTTAAATCGGGATCAAAAGGTTTTAAAAGCCCAACCAATTGACCATTATTAATACCTGTTTCTGCAAATAGTTCTTTTGCTTTCCATTCGCTAAAAACATCAAAAGCAGCCAATTCGGTTTCAAATGTTTTTTGCCAGACAACTTCACCCGCTTCTATTCTGAAATTGCGTATAGTGTCTTGTGCGTTTACTGAAGAAACTGCAAAAATGCTTAACAGGAAAAGAAATTTCATGGGTGAAAGTTACCACATTGCATAAATATTTTGTGGATTATCCTGAAACAGTAACTTTATTTTAAAAAATTAAAACAACGGCAAATAGAGTAGGCTTACATTTGCGCAATTTGTTTTTTATGCCAAAAGATAATTCTATAAAATCTGTATTGATAATTGGTTCAGGTCCTATTATTATTGGTCAGGCATGTGAGTTTGACTATGCCGGTTCACAGGCAGCAAGAAGTATTAGGGAAGAAGGAATAAAAGTTATTCTCATCAACAGCAATCCTGCAACCATTATGACAGATCCTATGATGGCCGATAGGGTTTATTTACTTCCACTTACAGTAGAAAGCTTAGAGCAGATTTTAGAGGAAAATGATATAGATGCTGTGTTGCCAACTATGGGAGGTCAAACGGCCCTCAACCTGTGTAAAGAAGCAGATGAATTGGGCGTTTGGGAGAAATACAATGTTCGACTAATAGGAGTTGATGTAGCTGCAATAGATACTGCTGAAGACAGAGAGAAATTTCGCCAATTAATGGTGAAAATTGGCATGGCTGTAGCAACAAGCAGAGTAGCCAATAGTTTTCTCGAAGGCAAGGAGTTTGCACAGGAAATTGGTTTTCCGTTGGTTATCCGACCATCGTTTACGTTGGGGGGTACAGGTGGCGGATTTGTTCATAGCAAAGATGAATTGGATGATGCACTTCAGCGTGGATTAACGGCCTCGCCTATCCACGAAGTGTTGGTTGAAAAGGCAGTGTTGGGTTGGAAGGAATTTGAACTTGAATTGCTTAGAGACCAATCTGACAATGTGGTCATCATATGTACAGTAGAAAATCTGGATCCAATGGGAATTCATACTGGTGACAGCATAACCGTAGCACCTGCTATGACCCTAAGTGATACCGCTTTTCAGGAAATGCGCAATAAGGCTATTTTAATGATGCGAAGCCTAGGCAATTTTTCTGGCGGTTGCAATGTGCAATTTGCCCTTAATCCAGATACTGAAGAATTAATAGCAGTGGAAATAAACCCTAGGGTTAGTCGATCTTCAGCTTTGGCTTCTAAAGCGACAGGTTATCCAATAGCCAAGATAGCATCTAAATTGGCCATAGGTTACAGGTTAGATGAATTGAAAAACCAGATTACAAAAACTACATCAGCTTATTTTGAGCCTGCTTTGGACTATGTAATTGTAAAAGTGCCAAGGTGGAATTTTGATAAATTTAAAGGAGCAAACGATACACTTGGCTTGCAAATGAAAAGTGTAGGAGAGGTAATGGCTATAGGTCGTAGCTTTACTGAAGCACTTCAGAAAGCTTGCCAAAGTCTAGAAAATGATGCAGTTGGGCTCGGATATTATGGTAAAAGTCTGATGAAGAGTTCAGAACTTATTGAGTATATCAAGACCCCGAAATGGGATAGGATTTTCAGGATAAAGGATGCACTAATGCAAGGGGTAACTGTTAAAACGATAGCACATGTTACAGGTATCGATCCTTGGTTCTTGTTCCAGATTCAAAAGATTTGTAGTATAGAAAAAGAATTGATGAAATACTCAATTGAAACTTTGCCAACAGAACTTTTGAAAGATGCCAAGAAAAATGGCTTCGGTGATGAACAAATTGCCAGAATTATACGCGGCTGTACGGATGAACAAATATATGAAAAACGAAAAGAACTTGGCATCAACAGGGTGTATAAAATGGTAGATACTTGTAGTGCCGAGTTTGAGGCGAAGACGCCTTATTTTTATAGTACGTTTGAGTAATTATATTGGAGTGATAAAGGTCAAAGAGGTCATGATGGTCATTGGGGTTAACGGAAGTAATGAAAAGTCATTGGAAATTATTAAGGTCAAGCAGCGGTTTGAAGCTTATATGTGGGCAAGTAATTTATTAAGGGCAAAAGTTTTATTAGTTCAAATGTATTTGAGGTCATAGTTGGGTTTAACAAGTTATTATTCTATCTGTATTTCTTTTCTTCTTTTTGGTAAAAGTATTTCTATCGTAAAAAAGTAATGACACACAAAACCAAAGGTATTGTTCTACGAACGGTAAAGTATGGTGAAACAAGTGTGATTGTTAGCGTTTATACAGAGTTGTTTGGCATACAGAGTTACATTGTTAAAGGAATTCGGCAATCTTCAAAAAAATCTCCAGGAAAAGCTATTTACTTTCACCCTGCTGCTATGCTCGACATGGTAGTGTACAATAACGAATTTAAAAACCTAAACTTTATTAAGGAATACGAATGGAGTTGCCTCTATGAACATATTTTTTTTGATGTTGTAAAGAATACTGTTGCCCTTTACATAGTTGAATTATTACAACACAGTCTCAAGCAACCTGAAGCAAATCCTGATCTTTTTTATTTGGCAGAGGATACTTTGAAACAATTGGATAAAGCTTCTCCGACATTAACTGCAAACCTATCATTGTATTTCAGTTTACACTTAGCTGCAGAACTTGGTTTTAAAATTCAGGGAGCATATTCGCTATCCACTCCAATTTTAGATCTTAAAGAGGGTAAGTTTGTATCTTATGCTCCATTAGAGTCTATCACTGTCAGAGATCATTTGGCTTTGGCAACTTCTCAGTTATTAAATATTAATTTTTATAGTGATCTGGAGCTACTTCACTTTTCAAGAAGTGTAAGAACGGATTTAACTTTGGTTTTTCAAAACTACATAGCCTTGCACGTACCAGATTTTGGTGAGATCAAAAGCTTGGCCGTATTGCAGGAGATTTTTAATTGATTATAATAACCTCCTGATTGTTGAATGTATTGTTAAATGTTTGTTTTCTGATCTTTCAATTAAAACAACTCCCGGCTTTTTGCCTTTTTCAAAATTTCCAAGTTGACCGTCCATTTGCAAAGCCTTTGCACCATTGGAGGTTGCCCATATCAACATTTCTTCAAGAAAAATGGATGGTAAATGCTTGTGAATAGTTTTCATTTCATCTAAAATGCTCAGACTCCAGTTGCTAGCAAGGCTGTCAGTTCCCAATACGATGTTGCAATTGTTTTTTCTAAACATACCCAATGGTGGAAAAGATTGTTCGATGTACTCATTTGCATTTGCGCAAATGCAGAAAAAAGTATGATCAAATTGGCCCGTTGCCTTTATATAATCTAAATCTGCTTGTTGTGTAAAAGTATTGTGTATGAGTAAAATGGAACTTGCTTTACAGAGTTTTGAAAAATAAGTTTGCAAGCTGCTTTTTCCCGATGGTTGAAAAAATGAGGTATCAAGCTTCATTAACTCATACATGCGCAGAAAGTCGCCTGATTTTTCAAGAAAAAGTTCATCTTCAAAATTAGTTTCCTGATTGTGAATACTAACAAGTCTGTTACTAAAGTATGGGTCTACTAATTGCCACAATGGATCTGATACAGAATAAGGGCTGTGTGGTACAATGGATGAAGGTCCAACTTTAGAAAAGTTATTAAAAAACTCAATGCTTTTATTCAGCCTTATTTCCGCAAAATCAGGAAGCCAGCCACTTGTTTCAATAAAATTATAATACTTAAGATTAGCTTTTTGTTTTTGAGCAAGTGTAAAAGTGGTATTGGAAATATCGCCTACTGCTACTATACCATTGTTAATCATTTCATTTTCGCCATTCATTATGCCATTTAGTATTTCTTCCTCTGGAAAATGGCGTTGACTAACTATGGCACATACAAAATCAACCAAGCCTGTTTTTTCTGGAATCAGTCCTTTTAAATGACTTAGTTCGAGGTGGCAATGGCAGTTAATAAAACCAGGAGACAATATTCCCTGCACTTTTTGAACGCCACCCCCTGCTTCTTTTTGGTCTAAGATTTCTAAAACTGTTCCATTTTCATCAGTAATGAGCACCATGTTTTCGGGGAGTAGTTCGGATCCTGAAAAAATATTATCTGCTTGAAATTTGTAAAAGTGCATAGGTCAAAAGTAAGCGTATTGAACAGGAGAATAAAGGTCTTAACTTCGCAGCCGCATAAAATACCTCTTGCAGGTAAAACTAAATGCAAATAATCTTCGTAGATGTTAGACAAGTTACACGCAATAAAGGGACGTTTTGAGCAGGTTGGCATGGCATTGACCAATCCTGAAATCATTGGAAATCAACAGGAATTTCAAAAGTTGAGCAAGGAATACAGGAGTCTGGAGAAAATAATGGCGCCATATGAGCAGTATAAAAAGGTGCTTTCCGATTATGACTTTAGTAGGGAAGCTCTCAATAGCAATGATGAAGACCTAAAAGAGATGGCTAAAATGGAAATGCCAATTGTTGAAGAAAAAAAGGAAAAACTAGAAAAGGAATTGACAAAATTGCTAATTCCGAAAGATCCGCAAGACGATAAAAATGCCATTCTCGAGATACGTGCGGGAACAGGAGGCGATGAGGCTAGCTTATTTGCTGGTGATTTGTTAAATATGTACATAAGATATTGCAGCCGAAGGGGTTGGAAAACAGCTATTGTAAGCGAAAGCGAAGGTACCGTTGGAGGCTACAAAGAAGTTTTGGTAGAGGTCCAAGGCGATGATGTTTATGGAACCATGAAATTTGAGAGTGGGGTGCATCGGGTACAACGTGTTCCAAATACCGAAACCCAGGGAAGGGTTCATACTTCTGCTGCTACGGTAGCGGTTATGCCCGAGGCAGAAGAGATTGATTTTGAGTTAAAGGACAGTGATGTAAAGATGGAAACTGCAAGAAGTGGAGGCGCAGGCGGACAGAACGTAAACAAAGTTGAAACTAAAGTGTTATTAACGCATATTCCAACAGGAACAGTGGTAGTTTGCCAAACTGAAAGAAGCCAATTGGGCAACAGAGAGAAGGCTATGAACATGCTTCGGTCTAGGTTGTATGAGGCTCAGGTACGTAAGCAGGAAGATGAAATTAGCCGCCACAGAAAAACGTTGGTAAGTACTGGCGATAGAAGTGCTAAAATTAGAACTTATAACTGGCCACAAGGTAGAGTAACGGATCATAGAATTGGTTTAACGTCATATAACCTTGATGCTGTAATTAATGGAGAAATAGATGATTTTATAGAACAGTTGCAGATGGCAGAAAATGCGGAGAAGATGACAAATCAAGGCAATTAAAAAAAGCTTAAAAGAGTTTAATCTAAGTAAAAATAATGAGCTTGATAACTAGTTTTTAACAAAATTTGAACGAACTTTACAACCGAAGGAATGTAATATTTGATAACATTCTTTTTTGGAAGAACAAATAATATTGGCACGCTGTTTGCCTTAAAGATAATAAGATTGCGAATCAAAACGTAATCAAAGTTTCTCATAAGCAGTTAGTTTTGGTTGCGGCCCCGATTTCTATCGGGGCCTATTTTTTTATAGGCAATTTTGGAATTAATAATTAATAAACCAATAATACTTCCAATGCTGTCAAAAATAATATCTATCAAGTCAAACGCTCTGTCTGAAGCCCAATATTTTTGAGCGTATTCTATTAGAATACCATAAATGATTATTAGTAAAGCAATTGAAATTGAGGCTTTTTTTAATCCACTTTTTGTTGAGTATAATTTTAAGAATGGGAGAGAGAATAGAAAAGTGAGCAATGCAAACATTCCCAGGTGAACGATTTTGTCAAAATTTTCGATACCAAAAAATCCAGTACTTGGCAAATCGTCTCCAGGTAACAATAACAAAATGGTTGAAATAATCAGCCAAACAACACCCGGCAAAAACCAGCTTATTTTCACCGTTTCAAATTTATTTTATAAAAAAATAACCCCTGTGTCATAAGTTGTATGAACAGGAGTTTAAGTATCAAAGAAATTATTTTTAAATATCAATGGAAGTAATTGGCTAAGAAACCAATTCTCCATATGCCTCAGCCGTCATTAGTTTTTCAAATTCTCCTATGTCAGAAACAGTCATTTTTATCATCCAACCTTCTCCGTATGGATCGCTGTTTACCAATTCAGGATTGTTGGCCAGGCCGGGATTTACTTCTGTAATGGTTCCATTTAATGGTAAGTATAAATCACTTACGGTCTTTACTGCCTCAACAGTTCCAAATATTTCTTCAGCATTCAAGGATTTTCCAACACTGTCAATGTCTACATATACGATATCACCCAATTCGCCTTGTGCAAATTCTGTGATGCCAACTGTAGCAGTTGTTCCTTCCAGCAATATCCATTCGTGATCTTTTGTGTAGCGTAGGTTTTCGGGAAAGTTCATTTTATATAATTTGATTTTGTGAAGATAATTTTTCTATTAATTCAATAGCCGCATTTGCATTCTAATATTCTGTGCCGGTCTGTCAGAGCCGTCTTTGGGTTGACTGGCTATTCTATCTATCACATCCAGACCACTTATGATTTCACCAAATACTGTATAATTCTGGTCCAAAAATGGGGTACCACCAATCTTGCTATATATTTCTTTTTGTGTTTTTGTATATACGGTAGTCCTTAATTCCTGCTCTTGTGCAGGTTTTCCGCCTACAATGTAAAACTGGCAATTGCTGCTTGCTTTTGTAGGATTGTTATCCCGGGCGGCTGCCAAGCTGCCTTTTTTATGAAACAAGTTAGACCTAAACTCTGCAGGAATTCGTTCTCCCGGAGCTGACCCGTTGCCTAATTGTACACCATCGGGTGCATTTTTGCTCAATGGATCCCCGCCTTGTATCATAAAACCACTAATGATACGGTGAAATAAGAGGCTGTCATAAAATTTTTCCTGCACTAATTTCACAAAATTATCGCGGTGAAGTGGGGTGCTATCGTATAATCGTGCAACCATTACACCAAAATCTGTTGTTATTTCAACCAACTTTTCGGTACTATTTAACTGCTTCCATGCGTCTACAACCGGAACTGCCGGTTGTAGTATCACTTTAGTCGGTACTGTTTTTTTGACAACTGTTTTTTTTACCTGTGCCTCAGTACTTAGGCCCATTAATAACACAACTGCGGTTAAAATTATTCTAGTCATTAAAATCCTTGTTTTTGAAAGTATAATAATACGTGATCTTTCAGAAAATTTTCCTGCTCAATCAGCTGCAGCGAAGGTATTTCTTTTACTTGTTTAAAATGGGGCCATCCTTCTTCATCCCTTCCTTCTAAAATATAATAGCCACTTTCTGATAGCAAAGTACATACTGCTACGTGCATGATGTCCTGCTTTTGCTCTTTGGTTACTTTTTCTCTTATAAACCCTGTTTCCTGCAATCCTACTAAAAATAAGACTCCTTCCATATCAGGTTTTTTTCCAAACCGTTCAAGCATTTTTGCCTCCAGTTCCCACCATCTTGTCTGCAAATCGTCTGTCACATTCATAATTGCTGCAAAAATAAGTGCTTTGTCATCACTTCAGCCTAGTAAAATCCCATCCTTTTTAAAGAGGGTTTAGATTTTACAATTAGCAATAGTATAAAAATTATCTCAGTTCGTCTTGCAAATGGTCTTCCTTTTCGCTTGCCTCGGGCAGAAAGGCTTTCCTTACTATTGTAGGTTGGTCCGTTCTTGTTTTAATGCCGATTTTTTTGCAATATCTAACATCAACAGTAAATACACCAAATTCCTCAATTACTTTGCCTTTTATTGCATAAAACCCCTTACCATTTACATTGTAATATTTTGCTGTGGGCGGAAAGAAAACAGTATCTAGCCAATCACCTGCCGCATCTATAAAAGTGTGAAAAAACATGGTTTCATTGTGTATAGTTCTTGATGGTTTGGAAGTAATAAGGTAGCCAAGTACGATGATTTCTTTTCCCAAGTGCTTGTCAAGCGTTGCTGCCGGTACATAATTGTCCGGATCGTCGTTTACCATTTCAAAAGGATTGCAAAGTGGAAATCCTAGCAGTTCTATTTGGTCAATGGCGTCATCTAGCGGGTATTGTTTTAGCTCGGGCAATGTAAACGCTATGGGTCTTTCTTTAAACAAAATACTTGCTACAGAATGTTTGCTGTTTTTTTTTTGCAGAAAGTTGGCCTCCCACAACAGCTCTTTCTTGCTCCTGCCAGTAAACCGGAATGCACCAATGCGAATCAGCATATTTAACTGTTCTATTCCGGGTTGTAATCGTTCAATAAAGTCCTGTAGGTGTTGGTAGAAGCCTAGCTTATCTCTGCACTCTATGAGCGATAAAGTAAATTCTTTTTCCAGTCCATCAATGTGGATGAAGCCAACCCATACGTCCTTGGCTTTGATACCAGTCAGGTAGTTGCTTTGGTTAACGCATGGCGCATGTAAGATAGCACCTGTTTTCTTTAGTTCATGAAAGTATAGTTCTCTTGAGTAAAAGCCGCCGAAGTTGTTGATAACCGCTACCATAAACTCCATGGGATAATAAACTTTTAGAAAGAGGCTTTGGTAACTCTCTACCGCAAAGCTGGCTGAGTGCGCTTTGGAAAAGGAGTAGCCGCCAAAACTTTGTATTTGTCGCCATACCTCATTGGTAAGGACATCCTCGTAACCTTTTGTTTTACAACTGGTAAAAAATTTCTCTTGTATTTTTTCAAATTCTTTGTGACCCCGGTATTTTCCACTCATGGCCCTTCTCAGTACATCTGCTTCACCCAGGTCCAGGCCTGCAAAGTGATGGGCTACCTTTATCACATCTTCCTGGTACACCATTACACCGTAGGTTTCTTTTAGCAGTTCTTCCATTTTTGGATGCAGGTAATCAAAGTCCTTAGGATGGTGGTAGCGATGGATATACTGTTTCATCATGCCGCTCTGCGATACACCTGGACGAATGATGGAACTGGCTGCAACCAATGTAAGATAATCATCGCAGCGGAGTTTCTGCAGCAGTTGCCGCATGGCCGGGCTTTCTATGTAAAAGCAACCAATGGTATCTGCCTTGCGTATTTGGTCTGCCAGTCTTTTGTCTTTTTTAAATTTTTCTACTTCTCTGATGTTGATTGTTTCACCCTTGTTCTCTTTTACCAGTTCCATACATTCTTTTATATGCCCCAGTCCTCGTTGGCTGAGAATGTCCAGCTTGAAAAGGCCAATCTTTTCTGCTACGTGCATGTCTATTTGCGAAGTCAGGAATCCCTTTGGAGGAAGTTGTGTAGCCGAATAATGATTCATAGGTTGATCGCTGATGAGCATACCGCCAGCATGAATGCTGAGGTGGTTGGGGAAGTCTTGCAGTAAGCCGCTGTAGTGCAGTATTTGTCTTTGTATTTTATCATCTTTAAAACTGCTGCCTTCCAGTTGATCTATTTCTTCTTTGGGCAGGCCAAATACTTTTCCCAATTCTCGGGTGATGGCACGCCTTTGAAAAGTAGTGTATGCGGCTATGAGTGATACATACTCGTGTCCATATCGGGTAAAAACGTAGTCAATCATTTCGTCTCGGTCCGTCCAGGAAAAGTCAATATCAAAATCAGGAGGCACGGTCCGATAGGGATTCATAAATCGTTCAAAATACAGGTCCAGTTCCAATGGATCTACATCGGTTATTTCCAGACAATAGGCTACTATGGAATTGGCGCCACTGCCACGCCCTACATAAAAAAAGTCGCGGCTTTTTGCGTATCGTATAATATCCCAGGTGATGAGAAAGTAGGCATTGAAGCCCATATCGTTGATGATCTTCAGTTCTTTTAGTACCCGTTCTTTGGCTACGGTATTGTTTTTTCCATAGCGGCGTATCATACCATCATTGGCTAGTTTTTTCAGCAGCGTCTTATCATCAGCTTTGGTTGATGAATACATTTTCCGCGTCTTATCTGTTTTAAAATCTATGGCAACAGAACAATTGTCCATCACCTGCAGCGTGGAGGTGATGATAGATGGATAGTGTTGAAACGCCTGTAGCAATGTGGTATGCGGTACAAATTTTTCTTGCCGTCCGGCAATATCTTCTTTTGACTGTTTACTCAGTATAATGTTTCTGTCTATTGCCCGCAGCAGTCTATGTACATTAAACGATCGGTCATCTTCGAAAGTGACGGAGTGCCGGATTACAAACTTATTGGGCAGCAAGTGTGGTTTTACAGCATAGAGTTTGTTCACTTCGGTTGTTTGTACACCTATCCATTCATCTTGCTGTAGCTCTTCCGAAGTATACTTTCCTAATGGATATACAATATAAATGTCACTGACAAACATTGGTCGATCCGGAAAGGGAAGATTGTTTTGCAGATGTGTTGATAGAAAACAATTAATGAGGTATAGCCCATTGTTGTTTTTGGCAAGTAAGAGGTACATGAATTGGTTGTCATTTCTTATCTCGACACCTACTATTGGTTTTATATTTCGTTGTTGACAAAAATCTACAAAGTCCCAAAGATCTGCGGTGGTGTTGATGTTGGTTAATGCCAGGGTGTCGATACCATTTTCTGCCGCCAGTTCCACCAGCCGTTCTGTTTTTATAGTGCCATATCGCAGGCTAAACCATGTTTTACAATTGAGGTACATAGAGCTTTTAATAGGTAATGAGAAGGCTATTCATTGTTGTCATTTTATTCTTTCACCTTCCGGTAAATAAAAACTTATGTCGTTTTCCGCTACCGGTTTCTGTGGGTCCACCGGCACGTCGTAACAGGTTTTCACCAAATTGTTTTTTTATGCTGTCTATTGATTGGTAAAGTCGTATCATTTCCTGTGTATCATCAAACAGATGAATTTGGTAATTGCCGGGTACCAGGTGGCTCACCCGTACCCCAATCAGGCGTACCAATAACCGGCGTTCGTAAAGCCTGTCAAATAGTTCTCTTCCTGCAGTGATCAGTACATGATCGGCAGCAGTGTAGGGTATAGTTGCCTGCCGTGTGAGTGTCTGAAAATCGCTGTACCGTATTTTAACCGTTATACATCCTGCCAGTTTATTATTGCTGCGCAATTCAAAAGCTACCTGCTCAGTCATTCTCAACAGCTCTTTGTGCAAAAAATCAATATCGATGGTATCGGTATTAAAAGTGCTTTCGGTGCCAATGCTCTTCTGTTCGTAGTAGGGTACTACCGGCGTTTCGTCTATGCCATTTGCCCGGCGCCATAGTTCAATACCATTTTTTCCCAGCAGGTTGGTCATCATCTCTATTGGT
>JANPHE010000264.1:0-2066 GCA_031424295.1 Segetibacter sp.
TTTCTATTATTTTATAACTCTCAACTTTTACCGTCAATGTATACGATGAATGATTACCCGTATGTGGATTGTAATATTGGACCTCAGCACAGTATGTTTTATCTGAATACTTATTCAGGTTATTAATTACATCTAACTTCGAAGATGTGTCAGCAGACTTATTATTCGATTTGCCTTGGCAGCCAATAATTTGCAATACGATAAATACCTTTATGATTGAACGTGAAATAGCCATATTATAAAAACATTTCTTCTGCTAAAAGTAATTCTATTTTATTTCGAATAAAATTCTGCCGTGGTTGGTATGTTTACCAACCACAATAATGTGCGAAAGTTAAGCCAGTCTATACTTTTTTCGGCTTTAGTTTTGTTTTATCAAGATAGGCTTGCAATTGTTCAAAAGTCATTCCTTTAATGTCTTTTGAAATTTTGTCTTTAATTGCCCTAAATGTTTTGACTGTGTCAAACTCCTTTTCTATTTTATTCTTCGTCTTCATAATTCACAATTTCTTTTGGCGAATGTATTGCTAATGTAGTGTGTCCTAACCGTAAATTTATGGAATTATAACCACGTATTCTGTAAACATTTACAATGTGCTTAAAGTTCCAACTAACCAACATATCAACTTTGTTCAATGTAGCTGTTGCAATATGGATGCAGTCGTCTATACTTGTTTCGCCTACAACCTTTTCGTCCACATAGGTTTGGGCAAGTTTCAATGCTTCCGGAGTTACCAACACTTTTTCTTTGCACTTAACAGGTAGATTTTCAAAGAAATTTCTCACGTTTTCAGGTGCATTGGTCAATTCACTTTCTGTCAAGTTTGAATAAATACATTTGATTTGCCCCAATGTCACTTTTTCAAAAAGCAATGTGGTTTCTGCTTCAAACTCAACGTCATAAATTCCGCCAAAAACAGATGTGTAAAATAAAAGCGTTGTTCCATAAGATAAAAATACAAATTTTCAGCTTTTGTCCGCGCAGTGGTATCCTGAAAGGGACCCCGCGCTTTTAACAGGAATGGCAATTTAAAGATAAATTAATCCCCCTTTCCGCCTCTATTGGAATTCTATACCAAAAGTTTGCCCGTGTTGGTGTTGCAGCGCAGCCGTCGCAAGGTGTTATCACCTGCGACTGAAGGGTGTGAAAAAGTAGTTTGTTAGCCACATACTTTAGCCCAAATAATGAGTTAGAAATCCAAAGATTCCGCCGCTGTTGGTATGCTTTACCAAAAGTTTCTAAACAACATAGTTTTATTATACTAAGGTAAAAATCATTGTATCTTGACAATCATAATACAATTTTTATTACATTCACCTAATCATTTTAAGTGGTTTGTACCTGGCTGACCATTAATCTTATTTACCATGACAAACAAAAAAGACAAGTAACTGTATGATAACTATCCGAAAGGCAAATAAAATAAGCTTACTGACTGTTTTACTATTGATTATAACAATTGTTAGCGAGGCACAGTTTGTTCAGCAAGGCTCAAAATTGGTAGGAACGGGTACTACCGGAAAAGCCAAGGAAGGATATTCCGTTTCTGTTTCTGCCGATGGGAATACTGCAATTGTGGGAGGGCCTGATGATAACAATAATCAAGGTGCAGCATGGATATATACCCGTTCGGGCGGCGTATGGACACAACAAGGCTCAAAATTGGTTGGAACGGGTGCTGTTTCTGTAAATGTAAAACAGGGGAATTCCGTTTCCATTTCTGCCGATGGAAATACTGCCATTGTGGGAGGGCCAGGTGATAATAGTGGTCAAGGTGCTGTATGGATATATACTCGTTCGGGAGGGGTATGGACACAACAGGGCTCAAAATTGGTGGGAACGGGTGCTGTTGGAAATGCTTATCAGGGGTGGTCCGTTTCCATTTCTGCCGATGGAAATACGGCAATTGTGGGAGGGGTCAAAGATAACAGTTATAAAGGTGCAGGATGGATATATACCCGAAGTGGCGGCGTATGGACACAACAGGGCTCAAAATTGGTGGGAACGGGTGCTGTTGGTGATATAGGAAGAGCACACGACTGAACTACAGAAACAGCGAGATATC
>JANPHE010000265.1:0-53648 GCA_031424295.1 Segetibacter sp.
AAACCTCGTCGCAATGACGAGGCAAGCACTTTTGTGCCTACTATATCAAGCCTGGAACAAACATAACTCAATGAGCATAGACAAGAAACTACGAAAAAATTTAATATACGCTTGGCTGAGTTGTTGAGCAAGCCCTATTTAAAAACTGTTTTACAAGCTTTTCTTTGCCCATTGCAGGCTGTACGGTTGCTAAAACTAAATGCAGGTGCCATTATTAAAGAGCATCGGGATGCTGAACTGAACTTTGAAAAAGGTGAGATAAGGTTTCATATCCCCATTGTTACTCATCCGGATGTCTCGTTTTATTTAGACAATGAGCGGATGTACCTAAAGGAAGGGGAGTGTTGGTATATGAATTTTAATTTGCCGCATCATATTGCTAACAACAGCCCGATTGATAGAGTGCACCTGGTAATAGACGCTACAGTAAATGATTGGGTTGTGCAACTATTTGCTGGAAAGGATATACTATTAAGAAAGGATATTGAAGATACCAGCAATCAGTATCCCCCTGAGGTTAAGAGACTGATGATTGAACAATTGAGAGCTATGAACACAAGTGTCAGCAATCAATTGGCAGATGAATTAGAAAGTTCATTGCAGGATCAAGTATAAAAAAGCCGCTACAAGATTTCTCCTGCAGCGGCTTTTATTCGTTTGATGTTTGATGTTGAACCACTCACCACTCACTTCTCACCACTCACTATTCCCCCTACAACTTCACTTTCACAGCTTTTAAAGTTTTAACTTCATCGCCTTGTCTCACTTCTACCAAATAAGTTCCGGAATTTAGCTGCTCACCAAAAGTAAAAGTTTGTCCGGGCATTCCTTTAGATGCAAAGGCTGTTTTGCCATTTACATTCAATACACGAATGCTGACGCTTTCCCTTTTGGTAGATTTTACCCTTACGTTAAATATACTTCCGGTTGGATTTGGAGAGATGGTAGCTACCATACTTTCCGATGCTATTTCTGTTGTAGGTTCTGATCCTTTGGCAAGTACAGGGTTAAATGCACAAGGTCCGGTTACAGTAACTGTAACACTTACTTTGTTGGTACAACCATTGGCATCTGCAGCAGTAGTATAAGTAATGGTTACGCTTCCAACTGCTATCCCAGATACTAGACCTGAACTGCTTACAGTAGCTTTGGTATTGTCGCTGCTACTCCAGCTACCTCCAGTTGTGGTATTGTTGAGTTTGGTAGTCTTTCCTGCACATACTGTACGGGTACCAGTAATATTGCTCACAGTGGGTAACGCATTAATAGTAATCAAACGACTTGTGGTGTTGGTACAGCCGCTTGCGTTCGGTGATGTTGTATAAGTAATCGTTGCATTTCCTGACGCTATTCCAATTACAATGCCTGTGCTACTAACTGTTGCTTTATTAATATCACTGCTACTCCAGGAACCTCCAGTCGTTGTGGTACTAAGTGTAGTTACACCTCCTACGCAAACTTTATTACTACCCGTTATTGCATCAACATTTGGAATGCCTTTGACTACAACTGGAGTACTAATGCTATTGGAACATCCGGAAGTAGAAGTTAGAGAGTAGGTAACGGTTGCAGTTCCAGCAGCTTTTGCTGTTACAAATCCAGTATTACTAATAGTGGCAATGCTAGACGGTGTACAACTCCATGAACCTCCTGTGGTTGTATTTGTGAGTTGAGTAGTCCCATTTGCACAGATGGTTTTAGAACCAGTGATATTGCTTAAAACAGGCAATCCATTTATTGTAAACTGCAATGTGGTTTTGCTTGTACAACCATTGGAATTTGGTTTGGTGGTGTAACTGATGGTGACAACTCCAGCCGATAGACCGGTCACTACTCCAGAAGTATTTATCGTAGCTTTTGCTGTATCGTTGCTGCTCCATGTACCTCCTGATGTAGCGTTGCCCAATGTAGTTTGACCACCTACACAAACCTTGTTGGTACCTACGATAGAAGAAACGGCAGGAGTGCCCAAAATGCTAACTGAGGCAGAAATACTCTTTACACATCCTCCCGTGCCGGTAACGGTGTAAGTTACAGTTGCAGTTCCAGTTGATACACCACTTACTACACCCGTTAAACTTATTGTAGCTATGCTAGTTGGTGTGCAACTCCATGCACCACCAGAAAGTGAATTTGATAATTGTGATGAAGCACCCACGCAAATAGATTTGCCACCATTAATAGTTCCTGGAACAGGTATAGCATTTACAGTCACCTTTAATACAGCCCTATTTGTACATCCACTTGCGTTAGATGCTGTTGTATAAAAAATATTGACTACTCCAGCAACTTTGCCTTTTGTAACCCCCGTTAAGCTATTGATTGTTGCTATGGTTGAGTCTCCTGTACTCCAAACGCCACCTGCTGTTGCATTGGCTAAAGTAATTGTTTGATTTACGCATACACTGGTTGGCCCAGTAATAGCTGCTACCACCGGCAGTGCATTAATAGTAACAACAACAGAGGCAACGTTTGTACATCCATTGCCATTTGCCGCAGTTGTATAGGATATAGTAACTGTGCCAGCAGTTTTGGATTTCACTACTCCAGCTAAAGTAACTACAGCTATCGACGTGTCAGACGTTGACCATGTACCACCTGATATGGCATTACTTAGTGTTGTTGTTTTGCCAACGCATACATTAGTAGTTCCCATTATTGCTGATACAGTTGGTAATGGATTTACGGTTATAGAAATAGATGCTACATTGGCACAACCATAGCTATTGGGAGGTGTTGAATAAAAGATCGTTACATTTCCTGCTGCCTTTCCTGTAACTAGTCCTTTATTGCTCACTGTGGCAATGTTGGTTTTATCACTCGTCCATACACCCCCAACGACAGTGTTGCTTAGCTGAATGGTTTTGCCAACGCAAACTTTTTTAGGGCCTGCTATTGCTTTTACAGGTGGAATAACTACAACTCTTATCGAGTCGCTTGATGCAGCCAGTCCAACACCATTTTTAACAGTCACTTTATAAGTTCCTGATTGGTTTACAACAATGCTTTTTGTTGTTTGACCATTGGACCATAGATATGAAGTATAGGTAGTATCAAGACCTATTCCAACGGCATCAATTTCGTTGAAGCCGGGAACCGCTGCAGAGTTCATGGCTATTCTAATGTCTATAACATTAAAAGTAGTCAATGGTATGGGGATATTGAGAATTCTTGCTTCCTGATCTGCAGGTAAAGCATTGTCTGCATACACTCTCACCCAAACTCCGGTAGCATCTTTTACATACACGGTATCTACAGCACCTGGGTTAAATGTTTCGTAGATATTGATGAAATTGATAGGTCCTGAATTGGCGAACCTCAACTCCAAAAATTCTCTTGCATTGTCGGGGTTGGTCGGCGACCATGCATATTGAATGTCGCCATAGGTAGGATACACATCCGGTGCACCTAATGCCCTTTTTGAACCCCATTCGTTGGCAGAATATTGATTGCTGAAGCGAATAACAGATGTTGCCCAACGTGGTTTTACATTAGGTGTTTCTGCAGTAAGGGTTACAGATTCTCCTGTACAGAATGTCAATGCGCCTGTAGAGTCTATAACCGGTGGTTGCAGATCATCATTGAGGATGGTGGCTGTAGTTGTAAGAGAATCGGCTAAATTATAATCGCCACCTGAAATTACATTGATGGTAATATTCTCATTAGGTTCATAAACGCCATCCTTTACGGGTGTAATTGTAATTACCGCTTCAGTTTTGTTACTATCAATAAAAATAAAACCTTCAGAACCGTTGAAACTACTAATTAGTAATACTTCCTCGTTGATACCATTAAATGGATTTCTGACAATTGTCTTTATGGTTGGAATGCTGACTGTATAGTCGCTACCAAAAGAAGCATTGCCTCCAATGGTGAAATTCACCTTAACAATTGGTCTTTTAGGCAAAACATCCATTTTAAAGCGTACCTGCATGGTTCCGTTTGCATTTTCATACATTGATACGGGAGCCGAATATACTTTAACAGGTTTGGCAGGAGATATTACAGGAGGTAAAGTACCGATTGTAAATTTTGCAAAGTTGGGTTCTGCTTCCTTATTTCCATATATATCATAAATATTGCTGACAACTACTTTTACACTATCTCCGAGATATTGCAAAAGATTAATAGCAGGTGTAACAACAATTTTGTTGCCAATTCCACTTGCTGTAGAGGGTATTAATGTATTATTTGACATCCTATACATTTGAACCTTATTGCCATTATTGATATCTGAAACTTCAATATTTTCATCATAGTTAAATGCAATGATATCTCCTGGTTCATAATTGCCATCGGTAGGATCAGGTATTCCAAATAAGGACGGTCCTCGTCGATCCATTAAGCCGGAAACTGATTTTGTGTAAATAATGCCACTTGTACAAACCAGCTTCATCCTAATATCATATTTACCATCGACTAAATCAGATACACCCCAATCGATAGTGTATGATGTGGTGCCACCTAGATCGGAAGCTGTTTTTGTGGTTGAAGTTGCGTCTATCCACGTTGTAGTTCCTGATGGTCTATATTGTACAACTACTGAGTTGAGCCCACTTGGGGTATAACCATCAAAAAGGATGTTAAGCTTATTTTGATTAGATGATTTCAATATCCAATTATCAGAAGGCTCTACCAAACTGATATTGCTACAACTTGTAGCAAAATTTACTGATACCAATTGTTGCTTAGAAACTGTTGCTTCAAACAGCTTATTTGAGCAAACGTCTGTGACTATAAACTTGATATTTCTATAAGTGAAAGGAGAATTAGTTCCTAATCTTTTGGAAAGCTCGATATTTACTATCTGAGTGCCGCCCTGTGGGATTGGCTGTATTCCATATAATGCACTTGTGCCTCCTATAGAAACACCATCAGCTTTTACCGAAGCTCCATCATTGTCAACTACAAAAAGGTTGTAAGGTTTGGCTCCGGGATCTATACTGTTGTTACCTATTATCAAATCAAAGTTGGTAACCTTGTCAGGTGCAGGTACATTGATTTCTGAAGGGCCAGAAGTTACTATAGTCATTTCATCCCTAGCAATTGTATTTTCTTCGGGAGGGCAACTTGACAAACCGGCTAAGGTTTTAAATACAGGAGTACCATATACCGGATCTTTTGAAATATTGACCGTGTATTTATCTCCGGCGTCTTTGTCTTGTAGAACATAGGAGATTTCAGTAGCTGATGTTGATGTGTTTGAAAAACTTGCGCCTACCTCCATTTGAAGGTTTACAGTCACACCACCTTTTAAACCGTTACCAGCTATTTCAAGCCCCAACTCAAGAGCCAATGAGGCTTCTACTTCAATACCAAACTCAACTGTATTGCTGCCTGTAACACTTCTACTAATAGTGCTTTCTCCAGAGCTTCCGCCCCCCGTGAATGTTTTATTTTCAACAAAAGCTGCATTGGCTTTGTTCCTAGTATTATTATCTAATACTTGCTGCCATACATTTGCTTGGTTATTTAGCGAGTCTGCTCTAGAGGGAGTTTGCAGGGCTAATAATTTTAAATTGGCAATTGTATTCCTAATATCAGTTTCTGAATACCTATAAGTAGTCATGATTTTATTGGGGGCAAAAATTGCTGATGCTTTTTTTGTCACCTGGCAATTGCTGAATAGAATATCATCTGTTGTTCCATAAATTAAATTCAAAGCACCGCCATAAAAAATATCCCCCGAAGAACCAATTCCTCCACCATCTGCAGATGTTTTAATTTCTTCACTGGTTTCAGTATTTACAATTAATTCAGTTTGTGTAGAATTCTTAGCTTTAATACTTGCGCTGGCATTTATGGATGCCCATACCTCAAAGTCTGTAGCAAAAAGAGCTACGAAACCTACCCCTGAAGTAAAGGATGCTCCTACCTTTGCCTCGGTCCAAATAGTTGCTCCCTGGGAAGAGTTTACATAAAACCGCATAGCAGTTTCTGTAGTACTTGTTTTTTTCCATCTGGCATAACTCTGATCTCCCGGAGGATCGTGTACAACCATTAATGGAATAAGTGGCGACACCGTTTCAAAAGTTTGTCCTGGACGTGGCCTGCTACCGGTTACTACCACTTTTTTGTTGATACTCGCAATACTTCCATATTTATCTACATAAGTTATAAACAGAGATTTGGTATAGTCCCCATTAATATTGGGTACGCCAACTTTTAAAGTGTCTTTTGCTATTCCAAATGTATTGATGCCTATGGTTGAATCAACCTTCACTTTAAATATTTCTTCAACACCATCGGTTTGTACTGTCGTAAAAATTTTGACACTGTCATACGCCAATGGGCAACCTTTGCTTACAGGCCCTTGAAAAACTTTTATCTGCAACGGTTTTGTGGTTAATTGATTCCATACATCAAAACCTACATTGTAGGTTGTTTTACAAACAGAATCCCAACCAACTAACTGCATGGTTGGTGGCCTTTGATAAGTTAGGTTTAAAGTCGCATTGGTTGTACTGATGTCAACTTTCAGTAATTCCGGATTGATAGCTGTACTGATAGAATCGCCACTAAAGAAATTGGTGACATTGGTAACTTTTAGATCTGCTCCTGAACCGGCGGGAGTAAAGTTTAGCATTTTGACTTTATACCTACCTGCTGGAAGCCTGACAATATAATTACCGTTTGTTTGTGTAGTTACATTATAGAAGAAAACAGAGTTTCTTTCAGGAGTTTGTGGAATGTCTGAAAATTGCAAAGTAGCCTTTCCAATGATTTCATTACAACCTGCTTTAAACGTACCTGAAATATTAAATGAAGTTGTATCTCTCAAATTTAAGACTGTATCTCTATTGGTTTTGATAATATTGATATTGCCTGTTGTGTCGAAACTATGGTTTTTATAAGAAGGTGAAAACCTGTAGGTTTGAGTAATGTCCTCTACGGTATAGTTGAATATGCCGTATTTATCATCTAATGTTCTTTGTGATTTTAACCCAGTATTCAAATCATTTACTTTTATAACAACACTATCCAACCCTCTTTGTACTAGTTGCCCAGGTATTTGTGGAATACAGCCATCACATTGCTGATAAGTTCTGCCAATGACTGTTACTGCAGTTAGGTCTTTAAATGTATAAGAGCCTTGTATGGGTGCCAATTCTACATCATAATTGGATGCATTTAAGGTTGTATTGGTAGTATCATCCGAACTATACTTAGAAAACACATGACCATATTTCAATGGCATTACATAAAATTTGACATCCGTAGGATCTCCATCTAAATTTGCCTGTTTGCCATAAAAAATCCTTTCTACTTTAAAAATACCATCACCATCGGTGGTATCGTAGTAACTATACTCCTTAAGGCTACCATTTAAGTCCAATACTTTTCGTACCCAAACAGAATCGCCTTTAACAGGGTTGCCACCTTTAGAAATAATTCTTCCCTGAATACTTCCAAAAGATCCTAATGGATTTAAGGAATTGATAGTATCCTTTCGAACTACATTTATTTTAACGACATTTGAATAGCCGGTTACGTTACATATGTTACTAACCCTTCTAAAATAGTTAAGGATAGAGTCTTCGGGCAATGCATATTTTTTATCGTTTGCTGATGCAGGAGCTAGTGTCCAGTTAGTGTTCCCATCTCTGCTTTGTTCCCATGAATATATTATACCGTTACCTGTAGGTGAAATGCCGTTTGCATCTTGCAAAAAATCAGGGTTTTTTTCTTGGGGATATGGTACAGTATGACTAATACCAATATCAGAAGGATTGGGGCAAATCCATTCAAAGTAAATCCTGCCATGCGCACCACTAGCTGCGGTGCCTGACCCACTGCCACCACCGCCCCCGGGGTATGAACCGTTGGTCATTGAACAACCGGGACCTGCACCATTTCCGCCTAGACCTCCAACTTCTGAAGCACCTCCAATATTGCAGGATGATCCTGTTGCTGAAGGCGCATCTCCCGGTGTAGGATAAGGTGTTCCGCCACCTGCACCAAAATAGGATCCAACTCTTCCAGAACCATTACCTCCACGTTGTCCAGAATAAAAACCATTGGCACTTGGGTATTGAGGTGCTATGCCCCCTCCCTGACCATTAATACCCGAACCACCATAAGCAACACCATACAACACTTTTACGCCGGCAGAGTCCCAATAAAGCAAAGAACTTTCCCCACTTTTGGCCGAAGTGCCGCCTCTGCCCACATAAGTATATACCAAGCCATTACCTTTTAGTTTGAAGGCTACCCTGGTAAAAGCACCTGAACCACCCCCGTTTCCATTGAAGGGGTTGCCTCCTCCACCTGCACCGAAAATATCTACATAAACAGAATCTACACCCGGAGGCGGTGTAAATACATCATAACCCGGTGTAGTAAATGCCCTTGAAGTAGTTTGAGCTGAAAGTAAGTTGGCAGACAACAAACCTAATATGGCGAGTGAAATATATTTTTTCATAATCATCAATTTTGGAACAACGGTGTATTGAAAATTATCTGTAAACAGAAACAATATCTATTTAGAGCGATTTATCAATTGATTATTCTGGTATGATAGAAGTGTTTTATAAAAAACAGGCAAGCGATCAAATCGCTTGCCTGAATATGTTAGTTTGATCCAACAACCATTTGTTTGGTATCAATCATTTTGCCATCTACCAACAAGGTGTAGGAATAGGTGCCGGGAGTAAGCCCACGGGTATCAATATTCATACTACCTTTTCCGGTTACATTCAAAGGAATGGCTTTTAATTTTTTGCCATAATTATCAGTGATAACTATTTCTGATTTTCTTGCACCTTTAGGTATATTATAACCAATCTTAGTAGCGTGGTTCACCGGTGGATTGGGAATGTTTTGATCTAAAGAAGCAGTTGTCAAATTAATGGGTTGCTCACTTACAATGGTTTTAGGTGCCATGTTGCAGCATGCTTCCTGCGTTGTTTGTAAAGCATCTAACCTTGACAGCACCATTTTCATTTGCGATTGCAAATCAGTTATTTGCTCTTGTTGTTTGGTAATGGTGGCATCTTTGGTGTCAATTTGCTTTTGTTGTTCTTGAAGGGATTGAATAATCACAGGAATCAACTCTGTATAATTTACTGATTTGAGACCATTATTGTCAGTATATACTATTTCTGGGAAAAGGGTTTCTAATTCCTGTGCTACCACACCATAATGGGTTCTGTCATCGCTGGCGATGTGCTGTTTTAACATGGCCTCAGCATCGTAGTGGTAAGTGTAAGACTTTACCGATAAAAGCTTTTTCGCGTATTCATCATTAAGCTGTTTAAAATCTTTCTTTAAACGTTTATCAGACCAATTGGTAAATGAGTTGGCACGTACAGTACCATTCTGCTCTATCTTAAGCAGCCCAAAGTATGTGTTATTATTTACATAGTGAAATGTAAACCCTCTGTTTGTGCCCGCAGGGCCTATATTCACAAGGTCACATTCGCCCTCACCTCCGGTAAAATTCCCTCCTACAAGCATCCCTCCAGCATTATCAGATATGGGAAAACCTCTAACAAACCCTCCTGAACCTACGCTACTATTATCATCAAATATCGAATAACCTCCAGTTACATTAAACCTACTTTTAGGAGAGCTGTTACCTATCCCCACATTACCAGCAATGATAGCACCGCCGTAGCTCGGAGTTGTTCCTCCATAGCCAGCTGTAAGCCCACCCGCAGATCCTAATAACCCGTTACCTACCCAAACGTTTTTATCATTATTTGTTCTTATCCATGAATTATCATTCATATAAAATCCACCACCCCAATTTTCAAAATACAATCCTGCATTACCTGACACTCTCACATATCCCCCATCAGCATATATGTCACCTGCGACGTGTAATTTATAACCTGGGTTTGTATTTCCTATTCCTACGTTTCCTTGAATTATTGCGCCATTATCCGGTGCGCTATATCCTGAAAAAGTTGAGCCCACAGATAGTCCGCCATTTTCGCGTAATGCCATTACAACATCTTCGCTTGCAGAATTAGGTAATCTTGCAAACCAGTTGTGCAAAGCTGCCCCATCTCTTGCATCTAATCTATAAGCACCACCACGGTAGGCCTGGTTTACATTACTCCCTCTGAAATTTACACCTAAATTCATAACCGGATCAGTGCCCCCAACTTCATTGATAATGTTGACGGGGAGTGTTGAGTTAGAGAAATTCAGATTGCCATTGATATCTAATCTTTCCAATGGAGTTGTAGTGCCTATTCCCAGGTTGCCGCCTTGCTTAAGGGTTACCACCGGAAAGTCATTTTCTTCTATTGTGTAGTCCTTTGTTCCGTTTAAGCCAACATCATAAAAATTAGAAGCTGTTTGATAACGAACCTGAGGTGATTTATCATTTTTACCTTCAAAAACACCGCTGATTACTACTGGGTCGCCAACATTGTTCCAATTGGGTATATAGAATTTAGCACTGTCAACTTCTACATTAAAAGTCCCGTTCACATCTAATTTATAAATGGGTGTATTGTTTCCTATGCCAATATTTCCAGGAAAATTATAAAACGCATCATTGCCCACCATTCTCCAAAGAGAACCCGGAGCCACTCTCCATCTTGCTAATCCATTTGCATCGCATGTTAAAACTCTTTCATTTCCTTGAAATCCGTCAACTATTTTTATTTGACCAACGATATCTAGTTTAGCTGTTGGTGATGAAGTACCAATACCTACATTGGCATTATTACCCAATACAAGGCTGTTGTTGGTTCTAACTTTAGCATTTGCTCCGATTGCTGTCGCATTCGTAAGGATAGCAGAGTCTGTACCGGCTGATCCAGCCATATAGCCGATGGCAGTATTATAAGTACCTGATTTATTAAATTCTAATGCCTGCTGTCCAACTGCAGTATTATAAATACCACCTCCGTTTCGGAATAAAGCCAGTGCACCTACCGCTGAGTTGGAGCTACCACCTGCATTGGAAAACAAAGCTGAATCGCCAACTGCTGAATTTTTGCTACCTGAATTATTGCTATTCAAAGCAAAATGGCCGGTAGCGGTATTGTATTTTCCACTGGTATTTTTTTCAAGTGCTTCGTTTCCGATAGCGGTGTTTTCAAATCCTGCTACATTTTTTGATAATGTATAAGCACCCAAAGCGGTATTGTTAAGTCCCGTTGTATTTACATTAAGGGCAGAATAGCCAATTGCTGTATTATTGATTCCTGTTGTGTTGGCTGGCATTGCTAGTCCACCTAGAATGGTGTTGAACAGAGAAGTGCCTCTTCCAATTCGAATTCCGTTGACCATGATGTCACCATTTACATCCAATAATGCATTGGGTGCAACGGTACCAATTCCTATTCTACCTGTATTTAGATTGTATAAATTATTGCCGCTTGTTGCCCATGGGTTAGAAGCCGGCGTTAGCCATGAGGCTACTCCATTGGCATCAGACGTAAGTACCTTGCCTGCGCCTTGCGTACCATTGGTTAGCCTGAATTGCCCTGTAACATCCAAAGTGTATGCAGGAGTAAGGTTTCCTACACCAAGCCTTCCAACAGAGTCCAACAACATTTTCACGGTATTTTTGGTTCCGAAACGAAGTGGTGCACCATCAGTGGTGCCTACAAAAGAAACCGCAGAAACGCCGCGGTTGCCGGTTAGTTGCCAACCTGTAACGGTTTGGCTCATTCCAGCTAAATAACTACAAACAAAAAAGAGGGTTGCGGACAAGCGTAACATCGTTTTACCTTGCTGTGGCAGTTGGTTGGGCGTCATAAATTTGATTTGAGATTTAGGAAATATGGTGAATAAATTTTTGATCATAAAGCAGTTCATTAGTATTTAAAAAAAATTTAGGAAGCAAAAAATAAAAATTGAAAGCAATCCTTACGTTTTATTTTTATTTTTTGCTTCAAAGGATAATAAACTCTAGCTTATTGTTAGTTATTCTTTAACTGTTGTTTAGGAGGTTTTTTATGTTAGCGATATCGAAGATAAATAAAATAATGAAACGTTAATTTTTTTTTTCGAGACATAACTATTTGATATTGTTTAAGCTGTAGAAGATTCATTGATGATGTCAATAAAGGAGTTAAAATATCGATGAAGGATATATTTATCTAATACTTGGAAAGAAGTATAAGATAACTTGTCTATTACTTCAAAGTAAAGGAAAGCTTATTGAAAAAAAGTATAGATTTTCAATAAGATTGGATCGTCTTGTCATACTCATGGTTAATTATGTTAATAAATAATATTAATTTGTTGAATGATGAGTACAACATAGAACATTCGAATTTGTTTTGCTGATTGAATACATGAAAATATTATGCTAAAAAATCATCTACTGGAGTTGAAGGATATAATAGTTCTTATGTTGAAAATCCATTTGTATTTATCGCTTTAGGTGTCATTTTTAGCAGTATATCGATAAAAAGTTGGATGATGGATAAATAACCTTTTTTGAGGCATAAAATTCTCATTACATTAATGCGTCTGAACAATTAAAGTAGAAATAATTGGTATCTCAAGTTGTCCTTAAACCTATATCGTTATTATGTCTCATTTGTTCCATTAAACAAAATGGGTTTAGCAAGAATTTAATCGTTATAAATCACAGCTTAGTGGTAAGTAATTGAAGATTTTTTAAAATTTGGGAAGGTCACTACTATCGATGCATTACGAAATTATGCTTTGGTAAGTAATTTTTCTTATAAAATTTGGTACTTCTAAGGACTATTTTCAGCTTGAGATGAATATAATCTGGTTGTTATGATTACTTGTAAAATGATTGAAAATAGGTGATTTTGCACAGAAAAATCTGATTTGTAAAAGCTACAAGCATGCAGCCGTGTCCTTTAATAAGGAAAACTTAGCTTTGAGTGCAGGTAATTGCTACTTGAAATCATTCAACTTCAGATATGTGAAATCTTTAAGCTTTTAAGAATACGTGCCGGATTTCCAGCCACAACAACTTTTTCCGGTACATTTTTAACTACAACTGATCCAGCACCGATGGTAGAATTGCTGCCAATTACTAGTTTCCCAATGATACAAACATTGGCGCCAATGTCTACATTGTCTCCAATAACAGTACCTGCTGTTTTGTTTCCATCGGCATCTGTTTTGTTTCCAATAGTTGTGCATTGACGCAGTGAGCAGTTTTTGCCAATCGTTGTTGATTTGTGAACAACCAAAGCCACTCCATGAGACATTTTTAATCCGCTACCGATTTTTGCCCTATGCTGAATTTCTACACCCAGAAACCACAATACAAATACCTTGTAAAATACCAGATAGGGTATCATTAGTACATGAACCGCTTTGTTAATGGTTGCGAGGTGTGCTATGCGAAACGATAACATCACCAACCGTCCTTTGATGTTTCCCTTGTTAGCTTTCCAATCTTGAAATATAGCGTAAGAGAAGTTGCTATTTTTTTCTTTATTCACACTGCTAGCTACCGTTAGATTTGAAGCTGGCTGGATGATTTGAAATGGAAGATTAGTGGTCATTTGAAAACTATTTTAATTGGCAGGCGAGTAGTTTTCTTTAATTGCATATCTTTCTCTGGTCATGTAATTATAGATTTGTTTTTTCATGAAGTCTATCATATCGTCCCACTCATTCTTTAATTCCTTTCTTATTTCATTTTGATTATTTGTATCAAATGGTTTAGAAATGATTTCGTTTACGAAATCAACAGCAGCCTTGCCTGGTTTGTGATGCAGCAATACTTTATTTATGAGGATGTCATTTGCTTTCATATGTCTTATACCACAATACACGCTATTTACCCCAAGCATTGCTCCTTCCCGGGCCATGCTATCTCCAGAAGAAATGACAAGCTTGGAATAGTAAATCAAGGAATGAATGTCTGATACAGGTTCCTGAAGAATGATCCAATCTGAAGGGTAACGATGAGCTGAATATTTATCTTCTAATGAAAGGATGACTTTGGTTTTGGGTGTTATTTCATTGGCTATTGATCCAACAATACCTTCTGGTTGGTTAAAATAGTTGAATGATTTGTTACTAACTTCTCTAATAAATACATAATCATGTGCTTTTAAATTATATTCTTGAAGTACTTGTTCATTTGGAGTAAACCTGGCAGGGCTTAAGTAACTCCACTCTTTTAGGCAATTAAAGGTGTCTATTTTTTTTGATTTTTTTACTATAGAAGGAAAAAATAATTTAGTGGACAACCAACTATTTATCCTGTTGATACCTTTTCGTTCAGGATCATCGTAAAACTGGATAATAGGAGTGGAGGAGAAATGGCTGGCAAATGCCAATGGAATACTACTGGCTGCAATTGTAATATTGTACTTTTCACGAAAGATTAATTTGAAAAAATCCACAGTCCGTTTTATGTTTCCTTGCCAAATAATTGACCATTTGGTTCCATTGCTTTCGCCAATGCCAATGCGGTTTTCGAATTCGTAATACTCTTTGTCGATGATACGTGCAATTTTGCCCCTCCTCAAGTAGCTGATGGTAACTTTCCATCCTTCATTTTGTAGTTCTCTTGCCAACCCTTTGAATAAATTTAGTTGAGCAGGGTGCTTGATGTCAATCAGAATCTTCATAGAAAAAATTATGGATTAGAACAGGGATAAGAGTCAGTCAGGGGGGAAGCTTTAGCTAAATTTAATTCTTCCAAGGAACCTTGAAATTAAAAACCGTCTTACCTCCCGACTTTCTTCTTTATTAACTAACGGTTTTTTTGAAAATTTTATTTTGATTCCATAGCAAAGGAAAAATAAGCTGCTATACAGCCCCTTTTTTTTAATAAGAGAAAATGATTTAAACAAAAACATGTAAAAGGGATAATCCCTGTTTTGGTAGCCATCTGCTTCTCTAATCAATCCTTTTTTTATGCCACCTTCAGCACTTCTGCTTTGTGTGGGATACACATGTAGGATGGGTTGCTCAAAAAACTTCTCGGTAATGTATCCTTTGCTTCTTGCAAGTATGTCGTCTATACCGTCCCAGCCTTTGAATGGTTTTAAACCACCCATGGCTTCAAGGCATTCTTTCCTGTAAAATTTATTAGGCCCTTGTGTGTGCCATTTGTGGTTGGATTCAATCATTCGCTTATTATCAGATTCTATATAAGTAGCTCCAGAAGCTATTCCTAGTGATGGATGCTTCTGAAATTTATCAAGGATAAAAGCCAGGTAATTATTTTTTTCAATTACCAGATCTGCATCCAGCTTTAATACAATGTCCCAAGATATTTTTTCCTGTGCTGCTATTTTTAAACCAAAGTTGAAAATGTTTACAATATTTGCACCAGTTGACCGACCTGTTTGAGCTTCTCTACTTTGGTATTGAATGAAAGGGTGCAATTGTGCATATTCCTTTACAATATCGGCTGAAGCATCTGTTGAATTATCATCAATCAAAATCCATCTAGCTGGCGTGACTGTTTGTCTGCAAATGGATTGTAGCGTTTGTTCTATTGTGTGCGCTTCGTTTCTAAAAGGGGTGATGATCAACAGGTTCATATTATCGGTATTTGAGGTAAGCTTTAATTTTGCCCATTATTATGATTGGGAATGAAATTGGCATGAGTAAACGATTTCCATGTCTCCAGATTAGTTTTCCATCATTAATAGGGTATGTTGGACTGTACTTGTTGAATAGGCTTTTTAAAAACTGTGTAAAACTTGGCTTGTTTTTAGGGCTTCCATTTCCTGTTAGATTTTCGAGGCTAAAGAGTACTGCATTCAGGCATATTTCGGCTTGTATACCTTTGGTAAGTGCACTAGCGCTGTATTCATAATCGGATCCATACTGAGGAAATGACTCATCAAGGTATCCATTAGCCTGAAAGGTATTTTGAGTAAAAAACATGCCCCTTCCCGGTATAAATTTGCTTTCCCATGAGGGTAGCTTTTTTTGTAACGCTAATAAGTAATTATTGTAGGTATAATGGTATTGTTTGTTTTTCCAATGTTTTACTTTTTTAACACCCAGAAAAGTTGGTTTTTTTTCATCATTGGAATCAAATGAAACAGAACCAAAGATGATATATTGATTGGCAGTTTCTTTTAATTTTGATTCAACTGTTTGTAGATAATTGTTATCAAGAATGACATCATCATTCAATAACAAATACTTGTCGCATTTCAGATATTCTTCTGCAAATTTAATTCCTTCATTTACTGACTTGGTGTACCACCAATTGCCAGTTCCTCTTACAATATGTACTTTTGGGTAATGTAGGCTGATAGCTTCAAATGTTCCATCTTTTGAGCCATCATCTACAATAATTACCTCCATATCTTTTGTTTGCTGAGCATACAATTGCCTCAGGCATCTAAGTGTTACAGCCTTTCTGTTAAAGACGGGTATAATGATTCCTAAACTCATACAGCCGAAGTATTATTTTTTAATATTTTAAATGGTACAAAAAGGAATGAAAGCATTAAGTACAAAGGTGTAAATAGCACAGGATTGGAAAACGCTATAAGCGGAACGATTATTATCAGAATGTTGTTGTTTCTATTTTCTCCGCTCAGGGCTATTTCTATGAGTTTGCCTGATTTTTTTAAGCTAAACAATAGCCATATCAAACCAACAATTCCCAATCGTGCTGTATAGTTACTAAGACCATTGGTCAGGTTAAAACTGTCAAAGCTTCCATGACGAAAGTTGTCATCATCATATCCACGGCCAAAAATGAGATTGTCTTTTATAGACTGTATATCAACAATAAAACTTCCAAATCTTCCTAAGCTAAATTTGGCATCTAAGTCCAGGTCTTGGACATGTTGCATGTCTTCCACTTTGCTTAACTGATCTGCAAGCAAAAATTGTATCTTGTTATACATGATATCCGAAGAGAAGAATACGAACACTGATGCCGCTATGAATGCAGGGATTATTGTGAGATAAAAACTGAGCTTAACTTTAGCTGATTTGTGTTTTATGCTATTTATCAGAAATACAAACCCCAGTATAAACGTGAGTAAATACCCTGTTGTAGAAAATGTGATTAGGATGCCAAGCAATAGAACTATAACAACTTTTGTGATTTTAAAATTATTGCTTAGAAATTCAAAATACATGGCCAAGACAATAATTGTAGCAAATCCTCCCGGTTCCCACATGGGGCCTGAGTTTCTATAACGGTCAACAAATTCAATAGTATGAAATAAGATGTTTTGGGAAGAAGGAAGTGTTTCTACCAGCGAAGGGAAAATATTACTCAAAGCTGTTCCAAAGCTATGAAGACTTTCTACCGAAATTACTTGCCAGCAGTAAAATGGCAGGCTGAATAGAATGATGCCATAAATAAATTGGTTGTAAAATCTAAAAAATTCGAACTGAACAAGTTTAATTGTACAATATCCAACGGTAATCATTGAGAATAGTTTTACATATCTCAACCAGTTAATCTCCCCATCATTTTGATACCAATTTTGAAATACTAATAAGGCAAATACGGGAATGATTAATGCAAATGGTTTATCAAATTTGACATGCCTTTTTGCCATCACTAACAAATTGAGCAACAATGCAACAAAGATGGTTGTTTCTGAATTGGCTATTGTGCTTGCTCTGCTTGATAACAGGATTACCAGGAAAACCAAAAAACGGTCGGTATTTCTTTTATTGAAAATGTATGAATACATGTTTTAAATAGCTTGCATTATGGGTGGTTTGAACGCCGATAATTTTTTGATAAAAGCTGCTGGATTACCTCCCCATATTTCGTCAGGGGGAATACTTTTAGTAACCACAGATCCTGCACCAATGATTGATCTGTCACCAATAGAAACACCTTTTAGTATGGTACTATGAGCGCCGATAAATACGTCGTTTCCAATTCTCACATCTTTAGCAACGGTGTTTATAGGGTCTAGATCTGGATCTCTCCTTGTTTCATAATCCAAAGAGTGGAAGTCTGTATCATAAATGCAAGTATTGCCCCCAATTTTTACATTGTGACCAATGATTACTTTCTTGCTGCAAAATATTGTTGAAGAGCTGATGCCAACATTGTTGCCAATGATTAATTCAGCATTTCTTCTTACAATAAAAACACATTTTTCTTGTCGCCCAATGCTGTTAAACCTTTCTCCATTGTTGATTTTAAAATTTTTACCAATAGCTAATGTAGAATGTTGATGGACTCTTACAAATGGGATCCCTTTGCTTTTAATTCCAATTCCTATAGATGAGAAGTGAGCAACGGAAAAACGATTTTTCAAGTACTTTGTACCTGTATAAGTTAGTATCCTGCTAATTATTTTATTTATAGACATTGGGTCTCTATTTCTTTTTTGGAAGGCTGAAGGGCACTGATAAAGCAATCAATATCTTCGAATAGACCAGCATTTTTTTGTAGCCATGACACCTCTTTATTCCACCACTTTATTTCATTCAGCGATTCGATTTGTTCCAGATTAAATCGCCATTTTATAAACTTTGCCGGTAAACCTCCTACAATGGCATATGGAGCAACGTCTTTGTTTACAACTGCTCCAGCTGCTATAATAGCTCCGTCTCCTATAGTAACGCCATCCATAATCAATACATTGTTACCTATCCAAACATCATTTCCAATTTCTACAAAATACTTCGAGTTTTTAGCATTGATATGCTCTTCAAATTTTTGGGTGTCTACAAAAGTAAATCCACCTTGCTTGTGCGTTGAAAAAAACGCCGGGTGTATGGAAACGAACGTGTCTGAAGGATGACGGCCCAATGAAATTCTCACATTATCTGCAATTGTGCAGTATCGCCCAATTTTTGTATTGCCAGCTTTGGTATTGGATCCGATATATGTTCCTTTGCCAATGCTACAATTTTTTAGTACAGCACCCGGGTAGATAGCGTTGTAGCCTTCAAATACTACCCTTCGGTTCAATGTTGGTAATCCTTTAAAGACAACTCTCTTATTCCTCAGTTTATATCTAAAATAGAGGTTAGCGTAGAACGATTTTAGATAATTAACGATACCAGATACCATACGTTTCTCCTTTTAATATTTTATTGACTTGCATATAACAGACCACACTAAAAACCAATTGTATTATGCAGTTGCTGAATACGATGATGGAAGGCGTATGTTGTAGTTGTAATAAAAGTATAGTAAAGGGTACATAAATGATTAAGACAGCAATGGTAAGATAGTATTGCAACTTTATTTTTCCAATCCCGTTGATAAAATATAAGTAAATACTATTCCAGACATAAATGATCACGTATAGCCCATTGGCAATGTTCATACTGAAAGAAACATTTACCTGGTTGCCTACCCATAGTTTGTATGCATAATTTGCCACAGTTATCATTAATAGAATACTGAGAATAGCAACTGCCCAAAGTTTCTGCATTTTTGTAATAATGGATCTTATCCAATCTATATTGTGTTCAGAATAAGCTTTTGTATATGCCGACCAAAACGGAGATAGAAGTATAGAGAACATCATTAGTACAATATTGAAATACCGGTAAGAAACATTGTAGTTGGTTACTTCTTTTGGGCCAAAAAATTGGGTAATAAAAATATTGTTTCCCTGGTAAAGCAGTAAAGCTGCTATTTGAATAATGAAAAATTTCATTCCTAGCCCGCCAATATCCTGTAACAATGCCTTATTGAAATATTTGAAATTTGGTGTGAGGTATTTAAATCTTCCAGCAAAGAAAACGATTGTTGTACCTAAATATACTAGTACGGGTCCTCCACAAACTATAATAGCATACGTAAGAAGTGTTCCAGAAATATCGAAAGCCCTTAAGGTGCAAATAATTGTTAATGAAAGTACATTTGAAATGACCAGGAGGGAATTGTTAATGGCAGTCATTTGTAGGCTTAGCATTATGAAGCCGATGTTTTTCAAAAATATCTGCATAAGGAACAATGCAATAGCCCAAAATAGGACAGTAGATAGTTCATTATTTAGTGATGGAGATACATTGAATACAATGCTCCAGTTGACCCAACTGTTTACCAAAAAGAAAACTATGAAAATAGTGGAAACTGTGGCTAGCAAAGAGAAGTAGCCGGTGCTGATGAGTTGTCTGGCTTTTTTAATATGCCTTTTAGAAAACGCCTCTACCAATTTATTTCGCATGCCATTTCCTAAGCCTAGGTCGAAAAAGGTAAGCCAAGCTAATAATGAATTGATAATAACCCAAACACCGAACCTTTCCTTGTCAAGAAAATCAATTCCAATTGGAATAAGTGCAAGGTTTACAAAAATGCCAATACCTTTTACTACAAATGATCCTGCAATATTTTTCTTAAGCGTTTTATTTAATGAGTTCATTTGGCTTTGTCTTATGATAATCTTAATTTCTTCATCATTTGGTCAAAAGAACTTAGTGAGTTGTCATTATTGCTATAGCTGTAACCATATCCATAGCTGCTCAATGATTCATCCTTGATGCCATTATAAATCACGGCACCATTTTTAAAAGGTTTTAACTTATTGTTGTTTTTTAGTTTTTTCAGGTATGCCTTTGGTGTACAGCCTTGTCTTACAACATACAAAGTAGCATCGGCATGTTTTGAAATGATTTCTGCATCTGCTACCGGACCAATTGGAGCAGTATCAATGATGATGTAATCATAATACACTTCGAGGTTCTTAAATAGCTGAGGAACTTTTTCACTCAGTAAAAGTTCTGCAGGATTAGATGGCACAGGTCCTGAAGAAATAAATGATAGATTTTCGTTGATATCTGTAGATTGTACAATCATGGATACATCGGCAGTTCCTTTTAGGAAATTGCTCATCCCTATTTCACTGTTCGCATGGAATACCGGACTAAGCTTTGGTTTGCGGAGATCCAATTCAATTAATACAACTTTTTTTCCTGTAAGGGCCAAACTAATAGCCAGATTGCCTGCAACAAAACTTTTTCCCTCTTGAGAAACGGAGGATGTAATAAGTATCTTCTTATGATCCTCATTAATGCCAACATAGCTAAGAGATGTTCTTATTTGCCTGAATTGTTCTGCTATGAATGACTGTTCATTTTCACTTATGATTATTGATTTTTTAGTCCGGTCGTTTGATATTTCTCCTAAAATTGGCCATGCAATATATTTTTCTATTTCACTTCGCAAGTCAACATTTTTGGAAAACAACTCTTTCAAAGAAATGATTATTAGACCAAGGACCAAAGCTGCCAATATTGCTGCTGCGTACACTATGTTTCTTCCCGGACTAATAGGCTGTAATCCGGATGCTGCTTTTTCAACAATTCGGCTATCTGCAACGGCTGATGCGAAAGATAGCGCGGTCTCTTCTCTTTTCTGAAGCAAGAAAGTGTATATGTTGTTTTTGATAGCTTGCTGGCGGCTTATTTCTAATAATTCTTTTTCTTTTTGAGGAATGGTTTGCAACATACCTGCAAACATGTTATTGTTGTTGTTGAGTTTGCTTTTACCTGCTAAAAGGTTGCTTCTTTGGTTGCGTATGTTTTCTAAAATATTAGGTCTTATTTTTTCGATTTGGTCTTTTATAGATACGACCATTGGGTTGTTTTCACCAGTAGATTTTTTTAGCTTTTCTTCCTGCATTTCCAGGTCGTACATTTTTTGTAATAGCTGTGAAAGGACAGCATCATTTACGCCGAGTGTAGAAGGGACAATACCCATCTCTGCTTTTTTGGAAACAACATATTTCTCTACTTCCTCCATTACTGCGAGTTGCATATTTACCTCGCTTACTTTCATGTCATTGGCACCTACATTTGAAAGGTAAATTTTGCCTTGCTCACTTATATCGGTAATGTTATTATGGCTTTTGTATTTCTGAAGAGCAGTTTCTACCGAATCGAGCTCTATTACCAAATAATGTAGCCTGTCTTCAACAAAGGATAATGTGTTTTGTGCTAACTCATTTTTATCTTGAATAGCAGCAGAATTGTAACATCGGATGAGTTCCGTCAATATGTCCACTCCGCGCTTTGGCACTTCATCTTTTATCTTTAGATTGATAACAGATGATTGTTTGTTGGCAGCAGAGATATTGAGATTTTCGGAGAGTTTAGCTACAGCTTCATCAGGAGTAATTAGTGAGAAGTAAACAGGCTTTGCACCTATGTCCTTTTTGTACATAGGGTTTTTGATGAATCGGAGACTGTCCTTTCCAAATCTTACCCACGAATTAATAGGATATGTTTTATTTCTTACAATTACATCATTGTAGGAACTGTTGTATTTAAAGTATATTTTTTCTTGTGGAACTATAAATTCCGGTTGCTTTACTTCTACCAAAAGCGGTGACTTTGAATATGCTGGTTTACTTTTTATTTTGCCTTGTTCGAAAACCGGGGCATATAGTTTTAAATTATTTACAACAGTATTTAATAGATCTCTTGAATTCAAAATGACAATCTCATTTTCAACAATTTTTTTACTGCTGAACAGATCGAGAGATTGCAACATATCAGATTCGTTCAATCCTTTTTTGTCATCCTTTATTAATAATGTTGCAGATACCTCATAAACAGGCACTTTATAACTCAGGTATAAAAATGCTCCTGAGATACTAGCTATAACTAGAAACAGAAACAATGGCCAAGAGCGTAGGTATTTTGAAGCCAAATAGGAAAAGTCGAAATCTTCTGCCTTTTCTATTTTATTCATGCCGAATTTATTTTCCATATGATTTGGGTTTGTATTAGAATGAAAGGTTATTTTTTCAATAGCTCCTCTCTCACCTGATAAAACGATATAAATTGTCTGGATATTGGATTTGTTTTTATTTTTTTTCCCAAAAGGAGAATTGTATTTAGAGATGATTTTCGATAAATTGATATAACCTATTGAATGTTAAGTTATTGGGTAAATATTTTTTGTTCTCTGACGCGTTTTGAATGATTGGTTCTAAAATTGGCTAAAAAAGAAAGCATTGATTTTATCCTTTAATTACGGCAAACTGGTTTTATTGCTTTAGAATTTTGAGTTGAGGCAAAACAATTAAATTTGTGATTGAGACACGCATTAATATAAGTATATGAACAAGTTTATTAGGATATTTTTCCTGGTCTTTTGTTTTGCAATTTCATTTTCCCTTATTGGTCAGGAAAAACTGCAACTTGATAAGGAAGGATTGCAGTCCGCTATTCAGAAAGCGAAAGAACAACACAAAACCGTCTTTTTTATGGCCTATGCTTCATGGTGTTCCCATTGTCAAAATATGAAGGAAAAGGTGTTTGCTGATCCTGCTGTAGTTAGTTACTTCAACCAACATTTTATATGTACCGGAGATGATATGGAAGTAGGAGAGGGAATTAAAATTCGAGAAAAATATAAGGTAAAGTCTTTTCCTACATTTCTCTTTATTGACTCAAGTGGATCACTGATTTATAGAATGGTGGGCGAATATGCTGCTCCAGAATTTCTTGAGCATGGAAAAAGTGCAGAGAATCCTCAGAAACAGCTTCCGTTTTTGAAAAAGCAATTTGAAAGTGATGTAGCCAATGGAGAAAATTGTTATGAATACCTGAAAGCATTGAGGAGAGGGCAAATGGATTATGGTGACATCGCTAAGAAATATTTTGCAACCCAATTTGATTCGCAATTGCTGACAGAGGTAAATTGGAAGATATTTGCAAACGGAATTACAGACATTGGTTCAAGGGAGTTTCAATTTGTTTTGAAACATCAGAAGGAATATGCTGCACTTACATCTTCAGAAAGAGTTGAGCGTAAGATTGCTGCAATGGTAAAAGATGTATTAACGCCATTGGCAAATAGTAAAAGCGGTGGTAACTACATGTCCAGCCGAAAGTATTGCGAAAACACAAATTTGTTCAAAGTTGATTCTATCCTTTTTACTACCGATATCGCATTTTATGAGAAATCTGAAGATTGGGTTAGTTATAATAAAACTACATGGGCATTGACGGATACTTTCGTTCTGGATAACTATTCTCAATTAAAGCTGATAGCCGGCAATTACTATGTCCATAATCAGGACAATAGCCAATTGGCGAAAGCAGCCAAATGGGCATTCCGGTCGTTGTCATTGCATGAGGATTATGGCACTTGTATATTAACTGCCAACCTTTATAGGAAAGTTAATGATAATGCCAATGCCTTAATAATGGCAAAGCGAGCAAAAGAAATAGCAGCTAAGAATAAATTGGCATCAACAGACGCAGACAAAATAATTAGTGATATAGAAAAAGGTTAAGGAAGGATTATTTCTCATTTACAGTCATCCATTTTTAAGACGAGTGTTTACAATAGAAATTTGATTGGGTTTAATTGAATGTTTTTTATTATTTGGTTTAAATTTTATCAATTTAATTCTTGTATGGTTCTTTCCGTAAAATCCTATTCCTTTGTAATTATTATTTCTTTGAAATACGTCCATGTTAATTAAATTGTTTTGGGAAGGATAGAATACATTTTTAAATTGCTTGCCAGGCGAAGAATACCTTTTGTTTTGGAAAAACTATAATTCATTTCAGATGTCAGTCAATAAGGAAATAAAAAAAATAACCACCAATACTGTACTTAAGTTGAAGGTGAAGGGTGAGAAAATATCAATGATTACTGCATACGATTTTTCATTTGCCAAATTGTTTGATGAAGCAGGCATTGAAATTATTTTGGTGGGGGACAGTGCAAGTAATGTAATGGCAGGTCATGAAACAACGGTTCCTATGACCCTGGACCACATGATTTATCATGCGCAATGTGTAGTGCGGGGAATAGACAGGTGTTTGGTGGTTGTAGATATGCCGTTCGGATATTATCAATCCAATTCGGATATTGCGTTGGCATCAGCTATTAGAATAATGAAGGAAACCGGGGCACATGCTATTAAGCTGGAAGGGGGTGCAGAAGTAGTGGATAGTATCAGGCGCATTGTTTCTGCCGGAATTCCTGTTATGGGGCATTTGGGTCTAACCCCACAATCTATTTACAAATTTGGAACATATAATGTAAGAGCAAAGGAAGAAACAGAGGCAAATAAATTGCGCAGCGATGCACTCTTGTTGCAGGAAGAAGGTTGTTTTGCTATTGTATTAGAAAAAATACCCGCTATTCTTGCCAAAGAAGTGAGCGAAAGTCTCACTATACCAACCATCGGAATAGGTGCCGGGAAAGATTGTGATGGTCAGGTATTGGTAATGCATGATATGCTGGGCATTAATACTGAATTTAAACCAAGGTTTTTACGGACTTATCTTAATATGGCAGAGCAAATAAATGGAGCAGTTAAGCAATACATTACGGATGTTAAGGACAAATCGTTTCCTAATGAATCTGAACAATATTAAATCTATCTATTCCAATTCAGACAGTTTAATTCTATTCTTCATCTAATTGAAAAATCTATAGCTCCAAAAATATTTAAACCTCCTGAAAAATCATTAAAAAGAAGGAACTTTGCACTTCAAATAAAAATGACATTTCTTTTATCAAAAATTGTTTAATCTGTAATTTCAACGTATAATTCTTAACCCATATGGACTTCCTCAAAACACTAGGCATTCAAGAAAACAACAAAGGCGTTTCAACAGGTTATACCTGGATTGAAAGCAATGGCGAGTTAATAACTTCATCATCACCTGTAGATGCCAAACAAATAGCCTCCGTAACTTCTGCTGATAAAGCGAGCTATGAAAATGTAATGGCAACTGCCCAACAAGCATTTAAAGAATGGAGAACATGGCCAGCTCCAAAGCGTGGAGAAGTAGTAAGACAAATAGGAGAGGCTTTAAGAAAGTACAAAGAGCCATTGGGTAAATTGGTAAGTTACGAAATGGGTAAAAGCCTGCAAGAAGGATATGGAGAAGTGCAGGAAATGATAGACATCTGCGATTTTGCAGTGGGGCTTTCCAGACAATTGCATGGTCTAACCATGCATAGTGAAAGACCGGGTCACAGAATGTATGAACAATGGCATCCGTTAGGAATAGTAGGGATTATTTCTGCATTCAATTTTCCAGTGGCGGTTTGGAGCTGGAATACGATGATTGCAATGGTTTGCGGTGATGTATGTGTTTGGAAACCAAGTGAGAAAACCCCACTTTGTGGAATTGCCTGTCAAAACATTTTGGCTGATGTATTGAAAGCCAACAATGTTCCGGAAGGCGTATCATGCCTTGTTCAGGGTGGAAGAGAATTGGGAGAATGGTTATCCAATGATACGCGTATTCCTTTGGTTTCAGCTACGGGTTCTACCAGAATGGGTAAGGCGGTTTCAGCTGCAGTTGGTTCAAGATTGGGTCGGTCTTTGCTGGAGTTGGGCGGTAACAATGCCATCATTATCAGTAAAGATGCAGATTTGGATATGTCCCTTATTGGATGTGTATTTGGTGCTGTGGGTACAGCAGGGCAACGTTGTACGAGTACAAGAAGATTGATTATTCATGAAAGTGTGTACGATACATTCAGAGACAAGTTGGTAAAAGCATATATGCAATTGCGCATAGGTGATCCTCTTGACCAGCACAACCATGTTGGACCATTGATAGACCAGGATGCAGTGAGCTTGTACTTGCAGTCCGTAGAAGCTTGTAAAGCGCAAGGTGGAAAATTTATAGTTGATCCAGGTGTTGTAGAAGGTGAAGGATTTGAAAGTGGGTGTTATGTAAAGCCATGTATTGCAGAAGTAAACAAAGACATGCAAATTGTACAACATGAAACTTTTGCTCCTATTCTTTACCTGATGAAGTATAGCTCGTTTGAAGAAGCAATAGAAATACAGAATGGCGTACCTCAAGGACTGTCCTCAGCTATCATGACGCTGAACTTAAGAGAGGCAGAACAATTCTTATCTGCAACAGGAAGTGATTGTGGTATAGCGAATGTAAACATAGGCACGAGTGGTGCTGAAATTGGCGGTGCATTTGGTGGCGAAAAGGAAACCGGCGGTGGTCGTGAAAGCGGTAGCGATGCCTGGAGAATTTACATGCGCCGGCAAACCAACACCATCAACTATACGGCAAGTCTGCCATTGGCTCAGGGGATAAAATTTGATTTGTAGGCAATATTAATATTGAAGTAATTCTAATAATGGTCATTTATTGCAAAAGGTTGTGTGCTCACAACCTTTTTTTTTATGCATAAATTTCTTTTACTGGATCAGATAATTATGGACCAAACGTTTTTAACTGCATTATTTGAGCACTAAATAAGTAATCCTGTTACATACATTAAAAACTCAATAATTTGGCAGTGGTTATTTAGTTTCCAAACTAATCTTCAATACTATTTTTGTAGAAGGTGTTATTTTAAAACGATCGTCCATTCTATGCCCAACAACCCAAACAATTTTCTTGTTCATTTCCAGCACCCATGCTTTTTCCTTGTCGGTTTTTGACAATTTTTGATCAATAAAGAATTTGCTGACCTTCTTTTTTTTCTTCATGCCCAATGGATAGAAATAATCACCTTGCTTGTATTTGCGAAGTAATAAAGGGAATTGGATGGTGGATGTATCGAATGCTGCAATATTTTTATCCCCAGAAATAGCATAATGTAAAGCTGAAATGTTCTCCATAATTAGCAATTTATTTTCAAACTTTATTTTTGATGCACCACTTTCTAATACAACATGATTGTCTTCGGTTTCCGTTTGTTTATTAGTGATGATCAACCACCTCCTGTTTTTGATGATGCGGTGTGTTTGTGATTCTATATAGCTGCCATTGTCTGCATCCATCAATTTAATTACTTCATCTACTTGTGCAGCTGTATAATTCTTAGCCGAAATAATTTCCCAAAGTATCGTTCTATACGACGGCAGTTTTTTTAACTTCAGGATTGGGATATGTTCTTCAGTTCCATTTATCTCAATGAGCTGGCGTTTGTATTCCTCAATGGAAGCATCGTAAATGGCAGCAGTTTCAGACAATCGTTGTATGTTTTTTAAAATATTTTCTTCCACGCCAGCATACACTTTGCTGATTGCAGGTAACAATTCATTTCTAAAATAATTGCGTGTATAGTAATTGTTTCCATTGGATGAATCTTCAACATAAGCAAGGTTGTTTTCTTTAGCATAATCCAATATTTCCTGCTTGCGATAAGAAAGAAGCGGCCTGTAAATATCGTTGGAAAATGAACCCATACCAGTCAATCCTTTTAATCCCGTGCCCCTGAAAAAATTCATAACCACTGTTTCTATATTATCATCGGCATGGTGCGCTGTAGTGATTATGACGTTATTCGATGCTCGTTGGTCGTTGGTCGTTACTCGTTTCTGGTTACCCGTTTCAGGTTGCTCGATAGTCGTTCCCAGTTTTGCGTTTCTGGTTTCACGATTTAATGCTAACATTTTTGTTGCTGCTATTTCTTTAAACCATGCATACCGTAGGTTTCTTGCTGCTACTTGAATAGATACTTTTTGCTCATTTGCATACGCTTCTGTGTCAAATCTCTTTACGAGTATTTCCTTTCCATAAGTATTGGCTAGTTGTATTACAAATGCTTCATCTCGTTCACTTTCTTCTACACGAAGTTGAAAATTGCAATGCGCTATAAAGAAAGATGCTCCAGCTTTTTGGCACAAATCACACAACACCACACTGTCAACACCGCCACTTATTGCAAGCAGCAATACTTGTTGCCCGAGATTTACCTTATTGTCATCCAAAAATTTCTCCAACAAATTCATAACTGTAAAGTAATGAAAAAGCCGGCCAATGACCGACTTCTTTCTTATAAAATTAAAATCAAATGATGCTTAACCGGCAATTAATCCACCAGCGATTAACCCTTCTTCACTTCTTTCGCCCAGGTATCTTTCAACGAAACAGTTCTGTTAAAAATAAGTTTTCCCTTTTCGCTTTTTTCATCAAGGCAGAAATATCCTTTGCGAAGGAACTGGTAAGCTTCTCCACTTTTTGCTTCCATCAGTGCAGGTTCTATGTACACCTCCGGTAAAACAATCAAACTCTCCGGATTAATGAAATCTTTAAAATCACCCTCTTCACCTGCCGGGTTTTCCACTTTAAATAGGCGGTCATACAACCTTACTTCTGCAGTTTTCGCATGTGCAACACTTACCCAGTGTATGGTCCCTTTTACATTGATACCTGTGGTGTCGCTGCCACTTCTACTTTCAGGGATGTATTCAGCATGTACTTCTGTTACATTGCCTTCTGCATCTTCTTTGAAACTTGTACATTTTACGATATATGCCTGCTTCAATCTTACTTGTAATCCTACACCCAAACGAAAGAATTTTTTTGGAGGATCTTTCATGAAATCTTCCCTTTCAATCCAAAGTTCATTCGAGAAAGGGATGAACCTAGTGCCGCCACCATTTTCGGCTTCAGGATTGTTTTCTCCTATCATTTGTTCAATTTGTCCCTCAGGATAATTGGTAATGATCAGTTTCACCGGATCTAGCACGGCCATTCTGCGAATAGAATTCTTGTTGAGGTCTTCCCTTACAAAAAATTCCAAAAGCCCCAGATCAATCATGTTCTCTCTTTTCTGCACCCCAATTCGATCACAGAAATCACGGATAGCTTTTGCCGGATATCCTCTTCTACGCATACCAGAAATAGTGGGCATTCTTGGATCGTTCCACCCATCTACAATATTCTCAATAACCAATTGAAGCAATTTGCGTTTGCTCATCATGGTATAGCTCATGTTCAGGCGGGCAAACTCATATTGGTGACTTGGAAAAATCTCAAGTTTATTGATAAACCAGTCATATAACTCCCGGTGAGGAATAAATTCTAATGTACAAATAGAATGGGTTATTTTTTCGATGCTGTCACTTTGTCCATGCGCAAAATCGTACATAGGGTAGATACACCATTTATCACCTGTGCGATGGTGTTCTGCATGTTTAATGCGATACATCAATGGATCACGCATGTGCATATTGGAACTTGCCAAATCTACTTTAGCTCGTAGCACTTTATCGCCGTCCCTGAATTCCCCTGCTCTCATTCTTGTAAATAGGTCAAGGTTTTCTTCGATGCTTCTGTTTCTGAATTCATTGCCTTTTCCAGCTTCTGTAGGGGTGCCTTTTTGTGCTGCTATTTGTTCAGGAGTACTATCATCTACGTAAGCAAGGCCTTTTTGAATCAATTGTATAGCATAGTTGTAAAGAGTCTCAAAATAATCTGAAGCATAGAGTTCTTCTGCCCAGGTAAACCCCAGCCATTTCACATCTTCTTTAATACTGTCAACATATTCTACATCTTCCTTTACCGGATTGGTATCGTCAAAGCGAAGATTGGTTTTTCCTCCATATTTAATTCCCAATCCAAAGTTGAGGCAGATAGATTTGGCATGACCTATATGCAAATAGCCATTTGGTTCAGGAGGAAATCGGGTTGTAATGTTTTTATATTTGCCACTGGCAAGGTCAGCTTCAATTATTTCTTCAATAAAGTTTAGACTCTTTTCTTCTGCTTTTTCATTTTCTACACTCATAATCAGGTAAATTTATGGAAGATATTATACCGATGATGAAATCTTATAGGATGTTGTAAATATTCTCAACTTGTCATCGTATCTATCCCTGGTTGTTTAATAAATCAGGTCGTCGTATGCCCCTTGAAGTTCATTATAACTATGGTTGTCACCTACAGCTTTTGCTGCGTCCATTCCTTTTTTATACCATTGTACTGCCAGATCATTTTCTCCAATACGTTCCAATAATTTGGCCAGGTGATAATAGGATCCAATGTATCCAGGGTCATTCGTTAGTATTTCTTCAAATAGGTCCCTTGCGTTGTCGTCTTCGTCCGATTTCACATATTCCAATGCCAGGGCGTGTTTTAAAAAGCTGTCAGCAGGTGAGGCCTTCAAGTATTCTTTTAATTTTATTTTTCTGTCCATCTTAGCCAATTAGTATAAAATATTTATGCGCAAATTAAACCTCTGCTATATTTGCACCAATTTTTATTGAATTATTCACAATTTCTTTTCACAAAAACGTGCTTGAATGAAAATATTAGTTTGCATTGCAAAAACGCCTGATACGACTTCAAAAGTAACCTTTAAAAATGGCAACACCCAGTTTGAAGACAATGGAGTGCAGTGGATCATCAATCCTTACGACGAATGGTATGCGCTTGTGCGGGCAATTGAGTTAAAGGAAAAGGATCCTTCTACAGTTTTGCACCTGATCATGGTTGGGGGTCCTGATGGTGATCCTATAATAAGGAAATCATTAGCCTTAGGTGGTGATGAAGCCATTAGGGTAAACGCTTCAAATCTTGATGATGGTTATTTTGTAGCTTCTCAAATAGCAGAAGTTGCCAAAAGTGGATATGATATCATATTTACAGGCAAAGAAACGATTGATTACAATGGTTCTTCAATCGGCTCGATGGTAGCGGAACTATTAGACATGCCTTACATTTCATTGGCTACCAAACTTGAACTAAACGGGAATAATGCTGTTGTTAATCGTGAGATAGAAGGCGGGGAAGAAACCAATGAAGTGACCTTGCCAATAGTGTTGAGTGCAACAAAGGGAATGGCAGAAGCTCGTATACCAAATATGAGGGGGATAATGGCAGCCCGGACCAAACCTTTGAAAGTGGTAGAACCAATTGCAGTCAATGAACTAACGAGCATCAGTAATTTTGAATTACCGCCTGCGAAAGCTGGAGTTAAATTGGTAAGTCCTGACAATATAGCTGAGTTGGTAAGATTGCTTCATGAGGAAGCCAAAGTGATTTAAGAAGAGATTTACTTATTTGCTTGTTAGCAATTAAGCAAAAGCATTTATTAATTTTTAATTTTGAAATATTATGGTTCTAATACTTGCAGACCAAACAGATGGTCTTATTAAAAAAACATCTTTTGAGGCATTGGCATATGGGGCAAAAGTTGCTGAAATGATGGGAACTTCAGCTGAAGCCCTGGTTTTAGGAACAGTAAATGATGACCTCGCTTCGTTGGGTAGATACGGAGTTAAGAAAGTGCATCAAATTGCCAATGAAGCGTTGAATCAATTAGACGCTCAACTATATGCTAAAATAATAGCTGAAGCAGTAACCTCACTCGGCGCTAAAGTGGTGATTCTATCACATAATAATACTGGCCGGGCCATTGCAGGAAGATTGTCTGTTAGGTTGAAAGCAGCTATGGTACCTGCCGTTGTAAGTCTGCCTGATAATTCCAATGGGTTTGTTGTAAAAAAAGTAGCATTTAGCGGAAAAGCTTTTGCAAATGTGTCCTTGAATACAGAAGTGAAAATCATTTCGCTCAATTCAAATGCTTACAAAGCAGTTGCAGGAGAAGGTACAGCCGAGGTAAGCCAATTGGCTATGGCTGTTGGTGAGGCAAAAGTAAAAGTGACAGCCACCAATAAGTTAAGCGGTGAAGTTCCATTGACAGAGGCAATAAGAGTAGTAAGTGCCGGACGTGGCTTAAAAGGACCTGAGAATTGGGGGATAGTAGAGGACCTGGCAAAAGCATTGAATGCATCATTGGCATGTAGCCGTCCTGTAGCCGATTCTCATTGGAGACCACATCATGAACACGTAGGACAGACAGGAGTTGCTATTGCACCCAATTTATACATTGCTGCAGGTATTTCAGGAGCCATTCAGCACTTAGCCGGTGTTAACAGAAGCAAAGTAATTGTTGTTATTAATAAAGATGCAGAAGCTCCATTTTTCAAAGCAGCAGATTATGGTGTAGTGGGAGACGTATTCGATGTCCTTCCAAAGTTCACTGAAGAAGTATTGAAAATGAAAAATGCTTAATCTTACGTTGGTTTATTGCTTATAGCAATTTGAATTATTGGGCTGTAACTTTTGGGTTGCAGCCTTTTTTTATGGCTTAAAATAATGGTTTATGAACCTTAGATATAGAAATGCCACGTTGCAAGACCTTCCACAAATAGTGGATATTTACAATTCTACGATTGCAAGTCGGATGGTAACAGCTGATACTGAATTGGTATCTATTGAAAGTAAATTAGGATGGTTCAACGAGCACAATCCTGAAAAAAGGCCATTATGGATAGTAATTAACAACCAGGAACAGGCGGTTGGGTGGATAAGTTTTCAGGATTTTTATGGCCGGCCGGCTTACAATGGTACTGCAGAGATCAGTATTTATATTGCCGAATGGGAGAGAGGAAAAGGTTTAGGCAAAGAAATGCTTCAATATTGCATTGAAAAGGCCCCCTCATTAGGTATTTCCACTTTGTTGGGGTTTATTTTTTCGCATAATTTTCCTAGTATTCAATTGTTTGAATCTTGCGGGTTTAAGGAATGGGCTATGCTACCTGATATTGCTAATCTGGATGGTGTAAACAGGACGTTAAAAATATATGGTCTGAGGGTTTGCTGAAATAAGTTCTGAAAATTGAACAATAAAGAGACCATATTATTGTTAATAGATGAAACAGGGCGAAACTTACATTAAAATGGGGCTAAAGTAGATCTATAAAAATGTTGAAAAATTGTTCCTTAATCAGAATAATATACACTATGACCCTGAAATGGGTGTTAATAGAATAAATCTCCCCATTTTTATATTGTTGAAATTGTAATTGTTGTAATAAATGTATTAAGAACCCCCTCTTAAGAGGAAGACTAAACAAAACGGGCTGCAGAGATGCAACCCGTTTTTTATTTTATAGTTTCTGATATCTTTAAACAAGCCAATTATTATTTTTCCATTTGTGCTATCACCTCAGCAGTTACTCCAGTAAAGCTGAAACCTCCATCATGAAAAAGATTTTGCATAGTCACCATCCTTGTTAGATCACTAAATAGACTTACGCAATAGTTTGCACAATCATTTGCATCAGCATTGCCCAAAGGGCTCATCTTTTCAGCAAACGAAATAAAGCCGTCAAAACCTTTTACGCCACTACCTGCGGTTGTACGGGTAGGAGATTGGCTTACCGTATTTATCCTCACTTTTTTCTTTACTCCATAATGGTAACCGAAGCTGCGGGTAATGCTTTCCAGCAATGATTTGGCATCTGCCATTTCATTGTAATCCGGAAATACGCGTTGGGCAGCTATATACGTCAATGCCACAACACTTCCCCAATCGCTGATAGCGTCCATTTCATATGCTACTTGCAATACCCTGTGTAAACTCATGGCAGAAATGTCCAGCGTTTTGTGTTCGAAATCATGGTTCAGCTTAGTATAATGAAATCCTTTTCTAATATTTAAACTCATGCCAACGCTATGCAGTACAAAATCCACTTTGCCGCCAAAATGTTCCATGCTTTTTTCAAATAAACTCTTTAGATCGTCCATGTTTGTAACGTCAGCACCAATTACAGGGGCATTGCCACATTCTTCAGCTAATTTGTTTATTTCGCCCATGCGCAATGCTATGGGGGCATTTGTCAAAACAATTTGGGCGCCTTCTTCATAACACTTTTGCGCTGTCTTCCATGCTATTGATTGATCATTGAGTGCACCGAAAATAATTCCGTTTTTTCCTTTGAGTAAGTTGTATGGCATTGATGATTGATTTGGTATTATAGATGAGGTAAAAATAAGAATATTGTACTAATAGGTAAAGTTGTATTCTCAAATCGTCAATAATATTTAGGATTTATCGATTATTAATGGAAGAAAAATGAAAAATATAACCACATACTCAACCAATGCATGGCCAATGCTGTGCTAATCACAGCACCGAAGTACAATAGGAGGTTGGCAAAAGTTCGATTGCCATAAACCCGGTTTTTTAGTCGCACATGCATGATATAAACAGGCAATGCGACCAAAATAAAGTAGGTAACTATCAGGCATTGCGGATACGGAACATTTTGCATGGGGAAATTAAATACTCATTTGAATGTCTATTCAAAACAAATTATCAGATCAATTCATCACCATTTCTTTTGCATTTTCAAGTGCTGCAGCTGTTGGTTTTTCTCCGCTTAGCATTTGGGCAATGGCGCTTATGCGTTCTTCATGTGACAATAACCTGATGTTGGTTTTTATCGCATCGCCCTTTATTTCTTTATAAACGAAGAAATGCGCATCTGCTTTACCTGCTATTTGAGGTTGGTGAGTAATACTGATCAATTGTCTGCAAGCTGATAGTTCTTTCATTATAGCACCAACCTGCCTGGCTGCTTCTCCGGAAATGCCGGTGTCTATTTCATCGAAGATGAGTGTTGGGAGGTCAATCGACTGCGCTACCAATGATTTAATGCATAGCATCAGTCTGCTTAGTTCACCACCACTTGCTACTTTGCGGATTGGCTCGAACCGACCGCTTTTATTGGCATCAAAAAGAAATTCAATGGTGTCGCAGCCAAACGGTTGCAGCTGAGATGGTTGTAATTGAACTTTTATATGGGCATTTGGCATGCCAACCTGGGCTAATAAGGTGTCAACTTTTTTCTCAAATGGCGAAACTTCTTTTTTACGCTTTTCTGATATTTTTCCGGCTAATTTTTCAGCATCAGCAAACAGTTTTTGTGCTTCCTTTTCTGTTGCTAAAATAGCATCATCAATGTTTAATACAGCATCTAGTTTTTGTGCCAAATCATCTTTTATGGAAATTAGTTCCTCTGTTGTTTTTACGTTGTGTTTCTTCAGCAATTTGTAGCCTGCAGATAGCCTGTCATTAATGTGTTCTATTCTTTGCTGATCAAAATTAACTTCATCATTCAGTCTTTCTATTTCACCTGCTATATCTTCTAACTCTACATGCGTGCTTTGTAGCCTGGCCACTAGTTCTGGTATACGAGGATGATATGCCGCAAAATTGTTTAACTGGTTGATCAGTAGTTTCAGGTGTTGAACAACTGGATTGTCATCTTCCTTAAGTTCAAAATAAACTTTTGTAAGGGCTGTTTTTATGCCTTCGCTATTGGTCAGTAATTTCAATTCAGTTTCAAGGGTTTCCAACTCGTCTTTGGCAAGATTGAATTGATCCAGCTCATTGTAAATGTATTGGTGGTAATCAAATTCCTTTTGAAAAGTAGCTTTTTGAACTTTCAATTGTTCCATTTCGGCATTGCATTGCATCCAGTTTTTGTAGGAAGATTGGTAGGTTTTCAAAAGCGCTATATTTCCCGCAAGTCCATCTAATACTGCTCTTTGAAAATCGGTATCGCTAAGCTCCAGGGTGTCAAATTGTTGATGAAGGTCAACAAGTAAGGAAGACAGCTGTTTAAGTTGTTGCAAAGTAGCAGGTGTATCATTAATAAAACCACGGGATTTGCCATTGGCTGCGATTTCTCTTCTAAGCACCAATTCTTCTTCCTGATCAAGCTCATTTTCTTTTAGGAAGTCAATAACAGTCTGTTTATGCTCAACTGAAAAATACCCTTCAATGATACATTTTTTTGCGCTGTTTCGCAGCGAAGAAGTATCTGCTCTTTCTCCCAATATCAGACTAAGAGCGCCCATCAATATACTCTTGCCGGCACCGGTTTCACCCGTAATAACGTTCAGTTTTGATGAAAAATCAATATTGATTTCATCAATAATAGCATAATTCTGAATGTGCAATTTTCGCAACATAGGGTAAAGATAACAATGCCTTTTCTTTCTTCTTCAAAAATGGGAATACAAAATGTTTTATTCAGATAAAATGGGGAGAAGTAAAGGTCCCAAATCAAATGTTCTTAGAGATTTTGAAGATTAATTAAAGCCCTTTGCACCGTGCAATACCCGACTTTGCACGTTGATCCAGTGAATCTTTGTATTCATGGTCACCCATATCGAGACATTGTTGGAATGCGGCAATAGCAAGGTCTTTTTGGTTTCTCTTCTCGTAAATATAACCTTTTTGTAAAGCTGATTTGGCAGCAAAGTATTCTGTTCGGCCTTGTCCTAATACAATTGCAGCATTGTAAAAAGTTATGGCTTCATCCGTTCTGTCAAGGTCGTCATAAATGCGGGCTACACGATAGACAAATTCTAGTGCTTCAAGGGGATTCGGGAAGTCTGCTTTTGATTTTCCATGCAACAAGGCCAAAGCTTCTTTGTTGTATCCGCCATCGTTTAACAACCTCGCTTTTAGCAACAATTCATTTGGGTATATTCCGGATTTTGCATCGCGGAGTGCTTTTTTATCTGCATCGCTATCTGTATTGCCTTTCTTAATGGTGAGCAACCTGTATTTTTCTGCTTCCTCTCTGTTTCCTTTTAAAAAAAATGCCCACGATATTTTTAGCAACACATCTTTTACATAAAAATTGCCCTTGAAATTCTTTATAAAATTCTGAAAGTAAGATATTGCTTCATCTAACTGCAGTTGGTGGAGTTTTACATAACCCATTTCAAAATCCCAGGCAGTCGTTTGCAAATAGTCAGGTGACATATTTCTACCTTCAATTATTTTTTTAGCATATTCAGTCTGTTTGCTGTTAATGCCGAGGTTTGCAGCCATATAAGCATAAAGGTGATTGTTGACCACATCCAATTTTTTAGTTTGAATTAGCTTTAAAACTTCTTCCGGTTTGTTCTCAATGTAAAACATCAGGTAGCAATAATAAAACATGGCTTCCGGTGCAAAGAGTTTTGCATAAGGATCATTGCTATTAATAAATGACCTCATAACCTGCATGCCTCCACTAATAGATCCTTTCATGCCAAACAAGGAAGTTATCCACCTGTAACCTGATGGGACAGTGCCCACTACTACCTGAATAGGACCTGCTACCATGTTGTTGGGCTGAAAGTTCGGATATTTGCTTTTGTTGTCTTTGATAAGGGAGTTTGCCTTTTTAAAATCCCAACCTGCACCATATCGTTCCCCAAATTTAATTCTAACAATAGCCCGTTGAATGTAGGTTAAACCTTTCGCAAATTTGAAAAAGGGAGAATTTTGGGGGCCTTCATCAAATGCATCCAGGTGTTTTTCAAAATTGCCTTTCCTTAAAGCATATTCTTTCGGGTCTTCGTTTAGAAACAAGATAAAAAAATCTACATAACCTTCAAGTAATTCGGGTATAAGGTTGTCTGGATTTTCCTTTCTGGCTTTATTGATTAATGCTTGACCTTCACTGATTCTTAGCTTGACTATCTCATTATAAGCAGCCTTGCAGGTTGTGTTATAATCATATACTTTTTCAGCAAAAGAATGGTTGCCTGACAATAAAAGAACACAAAATATAAAAAGCTTATTCATCTGCAGATAAAGATAACCTGCTTAAGTTTCACAATCAAAATGGCAGAAAGAAGTTTAACAGGTTGTAAATGTTATGGACAAAGATTTAGTCAAAAAAAAGGCACCGAAAGGCGCCTTAATATTAAAATATTCTTTTTATTACTTGGTAACTACGTTCATGTGCAAGTCTTCATCTACTAATATGCGACCACAGTTTTCGCAAACAATAATTTTTTTATGTTGCTTGATCTCACTTTGTTTTTGAGGTGGAATAGCATTGAAGCAACCGCCACAAGAATCCCTCATTACAGGAACAACCGCCATGCCATTTCTATAATTATTACGAATGCGGTCATAAGAAAACAAAAGCCTTTCATCCAAAGCTACACGTGCTTTTTCGCTTAGTTCTTTGTAATGATTTTCTTCTTTTTCTGTATCGCTGATAATTTTTTGAAGTTCATTCTTTTTGGTAGTAAGAATGCCTTCCTTATTGGCTATTTGCTTTTTTGCAGCGTCCAATAGGGTTATTTTTTCAGCTATTTCTTCGTTCGCATCTTTGATGTGCTTTTCTGCCAGTTTAATTTCTAACTGTTGCATTTCCATCTCTTTGTTGATAGCTTCAAATTCGCGGTTGTTCTTTACGTTGTCGCTTTGCTTTTCGTATTTTTTTAGAAGCGCTTCAGAATCAGCGATAATGACTTTCTTTTTCTCCATGAAATCAGAAATGCCATTTATTTCCTCTTCAACCCGGGTTTGACGGGCATGTAATCCCTGAATTTCATCTTCCAGATCGCTTACTTCTATTGGTAATTCTCCTTTCAAAATACCAATTTCATCCAGCTTGGAATCAACCTTTTGTAATTTTACCAACGAGGACAATTTCTCCTCAACAGAAAAATCTTTAACGCTTGCCATATTTATTTTTGAATATTTTAAGTTTCCGTCAAAGTAAATAATGAACCGGGTTGGTTCGTATTTCACTTTTTTGGACCGCAAAGGTAGGAAATTTAGCCTGCAAAACATCAAATAATAAGTCAATAGTAAATTGTTCGCTTTCCCAATGGCCTATATCAGCAATGACCATCTTATTTTCGGCATCAAAAAATTCATGATATTTCACATCTGAAGTAATGAACATGTCAGCACCGGACCCTATTGCATTTTTTATCAGAAAACTTCCTGCGCCTCCGCAAACTGCCACTTTTTTTACCATTGTTCCGGTCAGGGGCGTATGCCTGATTGCTTCCAGGTTAAACTGTTTTTTGACCAAATGTAAAAAATCCAATGCGCCCATCGGTTCATCAAGTTCGCCAATTAGCCCGCTTCCAACTTCCTGAAAAACATTGCCCAGGGCCACCAAATCGTAGGCTACTTCCTCATAAGGATGGGCCTTTTTCATGGCAGCGATTAACTTTTCTTTGAGGAAAGCGGGAAATATGATTTCCAATTTTTCTTCTGGTGCATTTTTCTGGATGCCTATTTCGCCAAGATGCGGATGAGTGCCTGCTCCCGGTTTAAATGTTCCGGTCCCTTTTGAACTAAAACTGCATTCACTGTAGTTTCCTATTTGTCCTGCACCGGCATTAAAAAGCGTCTGCCTTACTTTTTCTAACCCATTTTCAGGTACAAAAACCACCAATTTCATCAGGCTGTTTTGCTTGTGAAGCAAAATACTTCGATTGACAAGGCCTAATTTATCAGCCATTTTTCCATTTACGCCGCTAATAATATTATCTAAATTGGTATGGATGGCATAAATAGCGATATCGTTTTTAATGGCAGCAATCACGCACCTTTCTACATATGTTCTGCCAGTTATCTTTTTTAATCCCCCAAAAATGATAGGATGATGTGCCACTACCAGGTTGCAACCTTTTTCCTTTGCTTCCAAAATCACGTCTTCGGTTGCATCCAGGGTACAAATCACCCCGCTGCATGTCCACGATGCATTTCCGGTAATTAAACCGGCATTGTCATAGCTCTCCTGATAAGATGGAGGAGCTAGTTCATCCAGGTAGGAAATGATTTCTTTAATGGTCAAAACAAGTGAATTTTATTTCTAAGGTTACATTTTTTTGGCAGCTTCCATAAATTGTGCAAGGCCAATGTCGGTCAGTGGGTGTTTTAGCAATCCCAGAATAGGGTCCAATGGACAAGTGCAAACATGCGCACCCATTTCGGCAGCCCTGACGATGTGGTTTGGATTGCGGATAGAAGCGGCTAATATTTGTGTTTTGTAATCCTGAACAATGTAAATATTGGAAATCTGACCGATTAATTCCATCCCATCCCAGCAACTGTCATCTATACGACCAATAAACGGGGATACGTAAGTTGCCCCTGCCTTTGCTGCCAAAATAGCCTGACCTGCAGAAAATACCAATGTACAATTGGTTCTGATGCCATTGTCAGAAAAGTACTTAATGGCCTTAATGCCATCTTTTATCATCGGTACTTTCACTACAATATTCGGATGAATGGCAGCTAATTTTTTACCTTCTTCCACCATAGAATGAAAGTCAACAGAAAGTACTTCTGCACTAATATCGCCTTCAACCAATTCGCAAATATCGAGGTAGTGTTGCATAATAGCTTTTTCACCTTTGATGCCTTCTTTGGCCATCAACGAAGGATTGGTCGTAACACCATCAAGAATTCCAAGATCATTTGCTTCTTTTATCTGAGCAAGATTTGCAGTATCAATAAAAAATTTCATGTCAATTTGTTTTTAGTGCGGCAAATATAATTGAATTAACCGGAGGGTGAATGGGGAATGGTCAATGGTCAATGGTGAATGGGGAATTGTGAATGGGGAATTGTGAATGGTGAATGCCTGTAGACAGTGGGCAGTGGTCAGTGAGGGAGTAGTCAGTTAAGGAGTGGTCGGTTAAGAAGTGTCAAAACTGCTTTGTCTTTCCGATCGCGCCGCGGCGGAGAGGAAACCCTGAGCAACTTAGAGAGACTCATCCTATCGTCGGAGTGACAATGAAAAAAGCGGACTGACAATGAAAAAAAGCGAGGCAACAAGGCAAAAGGTCTATTCATTCACTAAAAAAAAGTAAAAGGAAAAGTATTGATTATATTCGCTGTATGGAAAATTCTTCTTACAAAATAGATAGGTCAAAAGTTGCAGCACAAACTTTTAAGGAAGCGGACTACCATATTGGCTATTGGCAACATAAAACGGAGGAAGAAAGGTTAAATGCAGCTTGTTTTATCATCCATCAGATTTTTGGAACTACACCATTTACAAAAGTAGATAGAACGGTATTTAGTAAAAGAAAGCTAAGCTAATGGCTAATTTATTCAATCAGGATTTTTTGGAATTTATTGATGCATTAAATACGTCCACGGTTGATTACATGCTTGTGGGCGGATATGCTGTTATTTTACACGGCTATATCAGAAGCACGGCAGATATGGATGTTTGGGTACATAAGACTTCTTCAAATTATTTGAAACTGTCAAAAGCATTTCAACAATTTGGTGCTCCCATATTTTCTGAAGCTGAGTTTTTGGGTAATGAGTACGATGTATGGGGGATAGGAGTGGAGCCAAATAAAATAGAAGTATTGAATAACATTAAAGGTATTCAATTTACTGAGGCATTCCCATTGTGTAAGACTTTTTTTCAAAACGAAATACCTGTAAAATTCATCCATCTTATTCACCTGTTAAAAGCAAAAGAAGCAGCCGGAAGGTTCAAGGATTTAGCTGATATAGAACAGTTGACAAAAAAAGCTCTAAAATAGTATTGAAAACAAATACTCAAGGTCTATGAAGGGTTGAGAAGAAATAAAGCCAGACCGCTGCTATCCAGGCAACATCGACTGGCATTTTTCAGGCAGCAGGCTTAAAAAATCCCCTGCAGGTTGTGCGCCGTGTCCTTGGTTGTGGCCTCACAACCAACATCTGGATTTATCCCCCCCCGCCGTAGGTTTTATCCCCATAACCAACGCCACTCTTAACCCCGATCTTCATGATGTCTTAAAAAACAAAAATCATTTTCTTTTCCTCTTGTGTAATAAAATTTTGCAGAAGAATAATCATATGGTTCATGAACACTAACTAACTTTCATTTTTGCTGCAAAGGATTGTGATGAGTGTATTGCATCTTTTGTAAAAAATATGATTGCGAAAACAATTCAATAGCCAGACTGTCCTTTTTCCAGCAATTATATTTTCGGCTCACCCAATTCACTTCATAATCTTTCAAATCTCCCTTAATCGTTACTAACTACTAACATTGATGCCGCTTCAAGAGCCATCTTGTGGCGGTTTTTTTTGTCATTAATCAGTGGACAGTGGGCAGTAGACAGTAGGCGGTAGACAGTAGGCAGTAGTTAGTGGGCAGTAGACAGTGGGCAGTAGTCAGTTGTCAGTTGTCAGTAGGCAGTGGACCGTAGCCGGTGGACAGAAACGAGCAACGAGCAATGAGCAAACGAGAAACGAGAAACGTTCCAACGAGTAACGAGTCGACGACCAACCTACATCCACATCCCCGTATTCCTTACCTTTGCCGCCATAGAAAAATTGAGATGCAAGAATTACCGGTAATAGCTAAAATAGACCCCACCCTTTCTAAAGTGAAAAAGCCCGATTGGCTAAGAGTAAAACTGCCCATTGGTGAAAGTTATAAGCATGTAAGAGGGTTGGTGGACACACATAAGTTACATACGATATGTGAAAGCGGCAATTGCCCAAATATGGGCGAATGTTGGGGAGAAGGGACTGCCACATTTATGATTTTGGGAAATACTTGTACTCGTAGCTGCGGATTTTGTGCGGTGGCAACCGGTCGTCCGGATCCTGTGGATTGGGATGAACCCCAGCGTGTGGCAGAAGCCATTAACCTGATGCGGGTAAAACACGCTGTTGTAACCAGCGTGGACAGAGATGAATTAAAAGATGGCGGGTCCATTATTTGGTACAATACCATAAAAGCAATCAAAGCACTCAATCCTGACACTACACTTGAAACCCTGATACCAGATTTTAGAGGATATGCAGATCAGGTTCAGAGAATAATAGATGCCGCACCTGAGGTGGTTAGCCACAATATGGAAACGGTAGAACGCCTCAGCAAACAGGTGCGTATACAAGCAAAATTCAGGCGCAGTTTGGAAGTACTTCGGATGCTAAAGCAAGGGGGAATGAGGACCAAAACCGGCATCATGCTAGGGCTAGGTGAGAAGCGGGAAGAAGTAATACAAAGTATGAAAGATTTGGTAGCTGTTGGTGTTGATGTTTTGACACTTGGTCAATATTTACAGCCAACTAAGAAGCATTTACCTGTTGACAGATTTGTACATCCCACTGAATTTGCTGAGTACATAGAGATTGGCTACGAATTGGGTTTTGACTATGTAGAAAGTGGTCCATTGGTCCGTTCTTCCTACCATAGCGAAAAGCACGTGATACCCGGTTATGGCAGAAATAAATTTGAACAAGAAAAGGCGATGATGGTCAATTAATTCAAAATCGGATCGATTTCTTTCATTTCTATTTTGCTGTAATTTTTTATTTCATTGTAAACGGTATCTCTTTCAATCGGTTCGCGTCTCACTTGCTTAATCGATGAAACCAATTCTGCCGTGTTCATAGAAGGGGTTTGTTCTTCACTGCCGGCCATTGAATAGATTTTGGTGGTATCATCTATTGTGCCGTCAATATCGTTTACGCCAAAAGCCAATGAAAGTTGTGCATTCTGCCTCCCAAGCATAGGCCAATAAGCTTTCAAGTGGGGGAAGTTGTCCATGTACAACCTTGCTATGGCATACATGCGCATATCTTCCACAATGGTGCTTTCAACAATATTGCTCATATCATTGTCTTTGTTTCTAAACTTGAGCGGAATAAAAGTATTGAAGCCACCTGTTTCATCTTGTAGTTGGCGAAGTCTTTCCATATGATCTACACGGTGCCAGTATTTTTCTATGTGGCCATACAACATAGTTGCGTTGCTTGGTATGCCCATTTTGTGTGCAGTCCGATGAATGTTTAACCAGCCATCACCGTCTACTTTATCTTCGCAGATTTGTGTTCGTATTTCGGGATGAAAGATTTCTGCCCCACCGCCTGGCAAGGATTGTAAGCCTGCCTCCTTCATCATTTTTAATCCTTCCTCTACTGATACCTTTGCTTTACGGAACATATAATCCAATTCAACTGGTGTAAATCCTTTGATGTGTAGATCGGGACGGTGTGCCTTTATTTGTCGGATAGTATCGCAGAAAAACTCCAGGTTCATTTTTGGATGAACGCCACCTACTATGTGAACTTCGGTTACGGGTTGCCCATCGTACTTTATTACAATGTCAACCATCTGATTAGCGGTCAATTCCCATCCGTCTTCTTTGTGCGCATACAGTTTGCTATACGAACAAAAATTACACGAGAATACGCAGACGTTGGTAGGTTCTATGTGAAAATTTCGGTTGAAATAGGTTTTATTGCCATGCAGTTGCTCTCTTACAAAATTTGCCAGTGCGCCGGCATAGGAGAGTGAAGCTTTTTCGAAAAGGGTAATGCCTTCATCAGAAGTTAATCGTACACTATTTAATATTTTTTCTCCGATTCTTTTCAGTTCAGCATCATTCATTTTGTTCACTATTTGGCTAATGGGCAATTCAACACGCATCTTTTCGAAATTTTTGCAAAGCTACACGCTATGAGGAGATAAAAAATGATGTAAGTCAACAACAATTTTCAGAATTGTATATCACAACTTTTCATTAACAGTATATTGGCCACAACTAAGTTTATCAACCTATATAGAGTTATCACAAGTAAGCTGGCTGTTAGGGATGAAATCCAGATTAGTGAAAAAGTCAAAAATTAGAATGTTGTTTAAGAAGGTTTTTTTCTAAAGATAAAATAAATGAATACAGCGCAAACAAGTATGTAGAGGACAAGCAAATAAGGATCGCTGAATATTTTATCTTGCCAAAAGAAAAATACGGTTGCAACATAGAAGATCAAACCAAATTGAGCCGTTCTTTTATTCATTTTTTTGATTTGTAAAATTGAAATTAATTCAAATGTTATGATTGATTTAAGTTTCCTTGCGTTTACTAATCCACAAAATCCAGACTGCCATCAACAAGCTTATAGTATGCACCCAAAATTTTTATTTGACCTTTGTCTTCCATTTCTTTTAGAATGACGCTTTTTTGCCTTATATTTTCTATCGTGTTGTGGACATTGCTTTCGGCAAAAAGCTTTACAAAATCTTCATTTTTCGAGGATTTTTTTCCAGTGTAAGACTGACAACTTGCAACTGCAGGTTTTATTTTTTCAAACAGGGTAGTTATGTTTCCCAATTTCACATCATCAATTGCACTTTTTATTGCGCCGCAATGTTGATGACCCATCACTAAAATTAATTTAGCCCCCGCTACCTTGCAGGCATATTCCATACTACCCAACAAGTCTTCGTTTACAAGATTTCCTGCTACGCGGCCTACAAAAATGTCTCCAATGCCCTGGTCAAAAACATCTTCAACAGGCACTCGGCTATCCAAGCAGCTTAGAACTACCGCTTTAGGAAATTGTCCTTCAGCAGATTTTCTTACTTGCTCAGAATGATCTCTACTGGTAATTTAGCCATTGTTAAAACGAGTATTCCCTTCTTTAAACTCCTGAATAACCTGATCAGGTGTTAGGCTGTCTTGTTGTGCTTTTGTCATTACATGCTTTACTACCTGTATTTCTTTTGTTGTATTTTGAACACTATTTTTAGAGCTTTCTTTGGTTTTTTCTGATTTGCAGGCAATCGTACAGGCAACTAAACCGATAAAAATGGATAGACTAAATTTTGCCATATTAATTTTATTTATTGGAATGAAAAGGCAAACTATTGAATAAAACAAGTTGCAATTGATTTCTGTTGGTATTTTCTAATGTTTGAGCCATAATGCCTACTTCCATTTTAAATGATTTGTTGAAGACATACCCCAATGCACCATATAATCTATTGCGATCATATAGGGCGTTCTGAGCATTCAGGAAAATTTCATTGTAGGCTGAAGCATAAATTGTTTTTTCGATCATCTGCTTATGGTTAAGCGGAATGTTTAGAGACAAAAAATACCGGAACCGCATTTGAAAATCACCTGGTAAAAACCGTTCTTCTATTCTGTAACGATGTTGTAAAAAGACTGATCCAAAATTTTGGCGGGTAATAAATTGTTGATAGACACGGTGTTCATTTGAACCAACTTTGTCATCATTGTTGGGTAAGTATTTTTGTCCGTTTATAAAGGCATATCCAAGTAGTACATTGTTGTTGTTTTCCGTCAGGTTATATCCAATACCTGTGCGTAATAGCAGTTGCTGTAAATCGCCGGCAAAATTGTAGTTTCTGTATTGCACTTCATTCCACCAATTCCATTTGTTGTTTATTTTCTGGTTTCCAAAATAAATAAACCAATTTCCTATATTCGATTGCTGTGCAATCGAATATATTGACAACAAAACAAAAGCGGTCAATAATGTGACCTTCTTGATTAATTTGAATGGATTATAAAAAAGGCGTGGTTTTTTCAATACAAATTTTTACCTGGTTAATATGGAATCTAAAACAAAGTTTGTTTTTAATAAAGTTTGAAATTACTGTTTTTGAATTGACAAAGAAAATTCAATTCAATGATCGGGTAGTATTGGTTGCGTTTTGCATGCTTTTACAGCATGCAAATAATTCAATTGTATCTTTTGAAGTACCTGAAATATCTACCGTTCAATGTAGCAGATTTTTTTTTATTATAAGTAGTAAAAACCATGCCTTTTTTCTGTTTAGATTGACGGCAAGTAATTCATACTTTTACAGCACATTTTTAAAAAAACTTTATGCAGATATGCTAACAGCCATACATCCTAAACTACCAATGCGAAATAAGGCGGTAACCTTTGATTATTATGTAAAAAAGCTGGGTTTTAAAGACATAGGCAGTGCTGACTTCGACGGATACCTGATGGTCCAAAAAGACAATATTGAAATTCATTTTTTTGAGTTCAAAGCATTGGATCCAACAGAAAATTATGGGCAAGTTTACATAAGGACTGACAACATAAACGAGTTATTTCAAACCATGTTGGATAATAAACTTAGCATTCATCCATCTGGCCATTTACAAGTAAAACCTTGGGGACAAAAGGAGTTTGCCATGTTGGATCCAGACAATAACTTGCTCACTTTTGGACAAAATTTGTAGAAAAGTGTTAGATCCACACTGATTTTGCATGGAAATATTTTTTAAAAAGCTGCGTTGACTTTATTAATAACTAAGAGCCAATAACATTGAAATTCTTTTTATTTTTTTATTTAGTATTACAGGTGATATTTTCTGCTGCCCAAAATGACACCATTCCTAAATGGACATTGAATGCTTATGGCGATTTTTATTACAGCTATGATTTTTCAAATCCCCAAAATCATGAAAAAGCAGACTTTATTTACAATCATAAAAGACATAATGAAATCAATGCCAATTTAATCGTGGCAAAAGCTAATTATTCCGATAAGAACATTAGAGCAAACTTTGGTCTGATGGCTGGGAATTATGCCCAATACAATTTAAAATCTGAGCCAACCTTGGCGCAATTTGTATATGAAGCCAACATTGGCGTTAAATTATCAAGCAAGCATAACCTTTGGTTAGATGCAGGAATTATGCCTTCACATATAGGTTTTGAAAGTGCTATTAGTAGTGATTGTTGGACCCTGACAAGAAGTATTTTGGCTGAAAGCTCGCCTTATTATGAAACAGGCTTGAAAATGAGTTATACCAATAGGAAAGATAATCTTCAAATTGGGTTATTGCTTTTAAATGGTTGGCAAAAAGTAAGTAAACCGGATTATATTCAAAAGCCATCTTTTGGGATTCAAATAAATTACAAACCAACAGATCTGTTGACATTGAACTACAGCAATTTTATAGGAACTGACAAAGCCGACAGTTTGAAATCACTTAGAACCTATCATAATTTTTATGCTCAATTTGTGCCAAACAAAAAAATAGGCCTCATTGCAGGGTTTGATATAGGAACAGAAATGCAAAACATAAAAGATTATAGCACATGGTTCAGTCCGGTTTTAATCTTCAGGTATTCTGTCAGTGATAAAGTAAATGTAGCTTTTCGGGGAGAATATTATAAAGACAAAGACCAGGTGATCATTTCAACAAAAACTACCAATGGTTTTCAGGTTTCAGGATTGTCTGCCAACCTTGATTATAAGATTAATAACCATGTTCAATGTAGAATTGAAGGAAAATTATATCAATCTAAGGATAAAATATTTCAGAATAACAGCAACAATAATTACGCTTTGACTACCAATATTTTTATTCATTTATGAATAAATAGCGGCATTCCCTTAAATCATCCTGCCGAAAACTTAGCATTACAAAGCAAACTTTTGGTTAGTGATGTTACAATATCCTAAAACATGTTTCAACTTTCATAAATCTCATTACCTTCCCATCTTAAACCTCACCCATATGAATATTAAGTTACGATTAACCGTCATGAGTTTTTTCCAGTTTTTTGTATGGGGCGCATGGCTGATAACCATTGCTACTTACTTTTTTTCGAACAATATGGGGTCAAGTGCGCAGTTTACCGACATTTTCTCAACGTTAGCCCTATCTTCAATTTTAATGCCCCCAATTACGGGCATCATAGCCGATAAGTGGTTAGACGCTGAGAAGCTCTATGGCTTTTTGCATATTCTGTATGGATTGGCGTTGTTCTGTGTACCCATGGTGCACGATGCAGAAACATTGTACTATGTCATTTTCGCTGCCATGATTTGCTACATGCCTACTATTTCCTTGTCTAATTCTATTGCCTATACAATCTTAAAAAGAGAAGGGCATGATGTAGTTAAGGTTTTTCCTCCTATCAGGGTTTGGGGTACGGTTGGTTTTATTTTGGCTATGTGGTTTACCAACCTTTCTGGTAGCAAGGCTAATACCAATCAGTTTATTATTGGAGGTGTGGCTGCCATTTTATTGGGCATATTTTCCTTTACATTACCAAAATGTCCGCCTCCAAAGTCAATTGCCAAAGGTGCAGGAATGATGGAGCAATTGGGTCTTCAGGCATTTAAATTATTTGGAAATTACAAGATGGCTTTGTTTTTCTTTTTCTCTATGTTATTAGGTGCCGCACTGCAACTGACCAATATGTATGGCGATACGTTTTTAGACGATTTTAAAAAAGTGCCCGCTTATGGTGCGGATTCTTTTGTGGTGAAATACTCTACCATCATTATGTCTATATCTCAAATATCAGAGACGTTGTTCATATTAACTATTCCATTCTTTTTGAAAAAATTCGGTATCAAAAAAGTAATGTTGTTTTCGATGCTGGCGTGGGTACTTCGATTTGGATTGTTTGGTTTCGGCAATCCTGCAGAAGGGCTATGGATGATCATTGTTTCGTGTATTGTATATGGAATGGCTTTTGATTTTTTCAATATTTCTGGGTCACTCTTTGTGGAGACCAACACGGATTCAAAAATAAGATCGAGTGCACAGGGCCTGTTTATGATGATGACCAATGGCGTAGGCGCATTTCTGGGTAGCAAAGTCAGCGGTATATTGATTGACACTTACTTTACCACAGGAGCCGGGGATAAGGACTGGCACGGCATCTGGATTAGCTTTGCAGGGTATGCGTTGGTAGTAGCGGTATTGTTTGTATTGCTTTTTAAGCACAAGCACGACCCCAATGTAATCGGAAACATTCATGCCGAACCAATACTGCCAACTGATTAGCTTATGCTGCAACAATGGCTTAACTGGCGAACGACTTTGGCAATATTTGCTATCTGCATAGTGAGTGGGACTATATTTTATTCTAATTATCTGGCAAAAAAAATTGGCGAAGAAGAACGAAAAAAGGTGGAGGCTTGGGTAGAGGCACAGAAAACCATTATCAATTCAAGTGACCAAACAAACCTCAATCTTGCCATTCTTATTGCTACAGAAAATGCTGACATACCAATTATAGAAACCAATGAGAAGGACAGCATCAATACCTATAATAACATCGATTCGCTGGAGATAGCCAATAAAAAAAATTACCTTCATGACAAGTTGGTGGAGTTTAAAAAACTACATGCTCCCATTGTGCTGTTGATTAGCGAAAAGCCTTATCAAGCCAATCTCTATTATTATGGCGAAAGCAAGTTGCAGAAGGAGGTTCGTTATTACCCAATTATTCAATTGATCATTATCGGACTTTTTATCTTTATCACCATCATAGCACAGCGTGTAGGTTACCAGAGTACACAAAACCAAGTTTGGGCAGGCATGGCCAAGGAAACGGCACATCAACTTGGTACTCCTGTAACAAGTTTGGAAGGTTGGCTTGAAGTGCTGCGTGATATTCCGGCAAATGCTAAAATTGTACCTGAAATAGAAAAGGATGTTGATCGGTTAAAGTTAATCTCTGATCGGTTTGGAAAGGTGGGAAGCACCCCAAAATTGGAAGAGAAAAACCTGGTTGATCAGATTGCTTTCATGATCGATTATATTAAAAAAAGGGCAAGTGGTAAGGTTCATTTTGAGATGAATGCCAATGGAGAAACGAACATTCCTGCCATGATTTCACCCCCATTGTTTGACTGGGTAATAGAAAATTTACTAAAGAATGCATTGGATGCCATTGCCGGGCAAGGAAAAATAGTAGTAACTATAAAAGATGAAATATCATCTGTTGTCATAGACGTTACAGATACGGGTAAGGGGATCAGCAAAAACAATATCAGCAAAGTATTTAAGCCGGGCTTTACTACCAAAAAAAGAGGTTGGGGTCTTGGCCTTACCCTGACACGTAGAATAGTACAACAATACCATAAGGGGCAGATATTTGTAAAAAATTCTGAGCCTGGAAAAGGAACTACTTTTAGAATTATCCTGAATAAATAACAGTAGTTTTCAGATTCTCCTACATTTCAACTGTTCTGAAATGATTTAGCTTATCCATCTCCAGGATGGTGGTATTGCCATCTTCTGATTCTCTGTACATAATGTTGAACTTTGCTCCCCAAACAACTTCTTTATAGGTGTAGGATGATCTGGAAGTAACAATATTAGAATAGACAGGATCAAAGCCTGATACTTGTACATACAATTCCATATCAGACGGCTCCAAATCTTCCTTGGTAAAATTAAGCAACGGACTTTCTTCGTCTATAGGATGTACCACGGTCCAGTTCATGTTTAAAAAATCTATTCGGGAACGCTCAAGGTTTAGCTGATAGAATTTGTATTCTGATTTCTCTTTGTCTCCTTCCTTCAATACAATATTTACAGCTATTTTGGTGTCTATCAAATAATGATTTTTTTTGTAAGGAGCCATTCTAAACATTAGCCCTTTCCCATCTTTAAACGGGCTAATTAATGCATGTTCACTAAATTGAATAAAAGCTTTTGGACGAGTAAATCTTCCATAAAAAAGACCGGTTAGAAATGCAAAGGAAAGAAGACCAGCCATGGATTCAAATGCTGCTATGAGATTGGCTGAAAACCCAACAGGATTCATTCGACCATAACCTACTGTAGTAAATGTCTGTGTGCTAAAAAAGAACACTTCCTTAGCATGACCCCAAAAACTGCTTGACGAAAAGCCTTGTAATTGGTCGTGACCTACAAGCAAATACAAAAAAGTAAAGAATAGATTTTCTGCAAAAAATAAAATTAAAATGAACAGAAAAAAATGAAACCTGGACAATTCCAACAACCAGGAGTAAACGCTGATGCGCTTAAGAATAGGGATTCCTTCTTTGATTATATTAAATGAACCATCTTTATTGATGAAGCGGCCGCCAATACGGTTAGCTTGGGTACCGAAGCCTGTATCCGTATTGGCCTTAGAAAAAGGATTGATTTTTTTGAACGATGCCATGGGTTGAAGGTAAAGCAGAAAATTGATAGAAAATGTTGCCCATGCATTTTCTGGCTTTTATCTACTTTGCACCTTGCTATATTTGCATCTTTTAAAACATCGCCATGAAAAAGCTTAATTTATTTTTTTCTGTATTATTGATCAGTTTTTCATCAATATCTCAATCCAAAATACTGACACTAGAAGATGCCATGGTTAAGAACAGAACAACTTTGGCAATAGAAAACTTAAAACAACTACAGTTTGTATATGGAACTGAAGACTATGTGTACCTCAAAAAGGTAAGTGACAAAGATGTGTGGATGAAGGGCAACTTAATAACTAATGAGGAACAGCCTTTTTTGACACTTGGACAGCTGAACCAAAAACTTGCTGCTGCAGGAAGAGATTCATTGGCCAATATGCCAGCTATTCAATTTAATAAATCGGCAAACTGGATTTTTTCTACAAAGGCAGGCAAGCTTACTTATAATCCGGTTACAAATACCGTAACTACTTTGGTGGATAAAAAAGTGATGAATAAGGAGAATGTTGAAGAAAGTATAGCGGGTTATGTTGCATATCTAGACAGCTTTAATCTGCATGTAACAAATGGCAGCACAGATAAAAAAGTAACTACAGACGGTACGAGCGATATTGTTTATGCATCTTCGGTCCACCAAAATGAATTTGGAATAACCAAGGGAACTTTTTGGAGCAATAGTGGAAAGCAGCTTGCTTTTTACCGCATGGATCAAACAATGGTACCACCATACCCCATCATCGATTGGACAACAAGACCTGCAAAAGTCGAAAACATAAAATACCCGATGGCTGGTGATAAAAGCCATCACGTAACGTTGGGTGTTTATAATGCTGAGAAAGACTCATTGATTTATTTGCAGACAGGTGAACCCACCGAGCAATACCTTACGAATATTGCATGGAGCCCTGACGATAAGTTTATTTTCATTGCAGTATTGAACCGTGAGCAAAATCATTTGAAATTGAACAGTTATGATGCATCAACAGGAGCATTTTTAAATACTTTGTTCGAAGAAAAGGACGAAAAATATGTAGAACCACAAGTGCCCATGTTGTTTGTGAAAAGCAAGCCTGAGCAGTTCATCTGGCAAAGTACAAGAGACGGTTGGAATCATTTGTATTTGTATGACACTAATGGTACGCTTTTAAAACAACTTACCAAAGGAGAATGGACAGTAGCAGAAGTAAAAGGCTTTGATGAAAAAGGAGAGAAGGTGTTCTTCATTTCTACCGAAGAATCGCCCCTCACAAAAAATCTTTATCAGCTTGATATGAAGAGCGGTAAAGTGAAACGGATTTCGCAAGGAGCAGCAGTTCATACTGCACAAATAAGCAGTTCAGGAAAATCTGTGATTGACAATCTTTCAACTGCCAATATATCTCGTCAAATTCAGTTAATAGAAGTTTCATCAGGAAAGAATAAAGTTTTACTGACTGCAAAGAGTCCTTTAGCTGATTATATGCTTGGTCAGATAAATATTTTTACCATCAACAATAAAGAGGGGATTCCGCTGTATTGCAGGTTGTTTAAGCCGGTTGATTTTGACAGTACGATTAAATATCCCGTAATAGTGTATTGGTATGGTGGCCCGCACAACCAAATGATCAATGCTGGGTTTAACGGCGGTGTAGGTGACTATTGGTTTCAATATTTAGCCGAGCGGGGCTATGTAGTATTTACTTTGGATGTAAGGGGAAGTTCTTTCAGAGGCAAAGCATTTGAACAGGCAATCTTTAGAAAGGCCGG
>JANPHE010000266.1:0-3527 GCA_031424295.1 Segetibacter sp.
CTCTTTTAAATTCATCTTTGGTAGCGAAAAAAGCTGCATGCGGACCACCAAATCCGATAGGTACACCAAATCTTTGGGAAGATCCAATTGCAACATCTGCACCTAATTCACCCGGCGGGGTTAAGATGGTTAGCGCCATCAAATCTGTAGCCATGATCACTTTTGCATTTACTGCATTGGCTTTCTCTATAAATTCTCGATAATCTGTTATTGCTCCATTGCTATCAGGATATTGAACGATCACACCAAAATAACTGTCATCGAGCACCGCTGTTTTGAAGTCGCCTTCTACAATTTCAACCTTTATTGGTAATGCCCTTGTGAATAGCACTTCCTTGGTTTGAACAAAAATATTGCTGTCAACAAAGAATTTTGGGGAGGTAATATGTTCATGCTTGTTTTTGGAATTGAAAAGCATTGCCATAGCCTCTGCTGCCGCAGTAGCTTCATCCAACAAAGATGCATTAGCAATTGGTAATCCCGTTAGATCACTCACCATGGTCTGAAAGTTGAGTAAACTTTCCAACCTACCTTGTGCTATTTCCGCCTGATAGGGAGTGTATTGTGTGTACCAACCTGGATTTTGAAACAGATTCCTTAATATAACTGAAGGCGTAATGGTGTCATAATATCCTTGACCGATGTAGGTCTTAAATACTTTATTTTTAGCTGCAGTCACTCTTAAATCTGTCAGATATTCATTTTCACTTAAAGGACCACCTACATTTAATGGCTTGATTAGCCTTATGGCTTCAGGAATTGTTTTGTCAATTAATTCATCTAGTGAATCAAAGCCAATAGTTTCCAACATTTCCTCAGTCTCTCTTTCATTTGGTCCAATATGCCTTTCCCAAAACGCTCTAGATTGTTTTTCGAATAAATTCATGGTTAAAAATCGTTGTAATTATGAATATATTAAATAGATATGTCTTTTCAATTCGGATGAAAATACCGTCGACTAAAAAGATGTGCAAAGGTAAGGTGCAACAATCAGATATTCGTTAGGATATTATCTAAATAATCTTTCTAAATGTAAAGACTTACTTTTGCAACTTTATTAAAAACAACAAACCTTCTCTTTTGTTGGTTAAAAGGTAGTAATGAAAGTAGGTTTTGTAAATATTTTCGGAAAACCCAATGCAGGCAAGAGTACCTTGCTCAATGCCCTGATTGGTGAAAAAATGGCAATTGTTAGTCATAAAGTGCAGACTACGAGGCATCGGATCAAGGCTTTTTTGAATAAAGAATGGGAATACCAGATTATCTTTTCGGACACGCCTGGAATAATTGATCAGCCAAAGTACAAGTTGCACGAAAAGATGATGAAGGCTGTAAAAGGCAGTTTGGAAGATGCTGATGTTGCTTTATTGCTAGTAGACATAAATGACGATTTTGTGGCATGTAATAAGATTTTTGAAGCACTTAAATTGAAAGTTCCTGCAATCGTAATCACTACCAAAACCGATCTTGCAAAAGGAAATATTGTAGAAGAAGCAAAAAGTTATTTTACATCTAAATCATATTGTAAGGATTGGATAGGAATATCCGTTACGAATGCAGTCAACCTTGATAAACTGCTAGAGTTGATTTTGTCCTATTTAAAAGATGGCCAACCATTTTATGATCAAGATGACCTGACAGATTTACCAACCAAATTTTTTGTGGGGGAAATGGTCCGGGAGAAAATATTTGAATTGTATGGCGATGAAATCCCTTACCAGACAACGGTAATGGTGAATGAGTTTAAAGAAAAAACAACACTTATTAAAATACAGGCAGATATCATCGTTCAGCGGGAAAGCCAAAAAGCTATTATTTTAGGTGAAGGTGGAAAAATGATTAAGCAGGTAGGAAGTTTGGCTCGAAAAGATATTGAAGCTTTTCTACAACAAAAGGTTTTTCTGGAGTTGTTTGTAAAAGTGAAGGATAAATGGAGAGATGATGAATTTAAGTTAAAGGAATACGGGTATAATGGATAATTAGATTAAGCATTTTAAAAGATTAGTAATTACAATAAAATTATAATTACTTTTTTTCTGCTTCAATCAAATAAATAATCAAATAAAAAAAGTCGCATTATTTGGAATGATAATTTAAAATTAGTTTTCGAGTTCCAACAATGTTCAAAAAAAGTAATAATGAGTTTTACAGTAGCAATTGTGGGTCGTCCGAATGTGGGTAAAAGTACCTTATTCAATAGACTGCTTGAACAAAGAAAAGCAATAGTTGATGACGTAAGTGGAGTAACAAGAGATCGGCAATATGGTGTTACAGAGTGGATTGGGAAAAGCTTCAACGTAGTAGATACGGGAGGCTTTGTAGCTGGTTCGTCAGATGTTTTTGAAACTGAAATCAGAAAGCAGGTAAAGATTGCGATAGAAGAGGCGAATGCGCTGATTTTTATGGTAGATGTTTCAGTAGGGATTACGGATCTTGATGAATCTGTAGCAGATTTATTGAGGCGAACAACAAAACCGGTTTTCCTATGTGTAAATAAAGTAGATAATAGCGAACGTTTATTAGAAGCGGCTGAGTTCTACAGTCTGGGTTTTGAGAACATCTTCTTTGTAAGCAGTATTAGTGGAAGCGGAACAGGTGAAATATTAGATGCTGTAGCAGAACTAATCACAGAAGATTTATCCGAAGAAGAACTGGCACGCAATCAATTGCCAAAATTTGCCATCATTGGTCAGCCTAATACTGGTAAATCTTCTTTGCTAAATGCATTGGTAGGGCAAGATAGAACTATTGTGAGTGAAGTTGCGGGTACAACCAGAGACACCATTCATACGCACTACAATTTATTCCAAAAGGAGTTTATCCTAATTGATACTGCCGGTATTCGTCGCAAAACCAAAGTAAACGAAGACCTTGAGTTTTATTCTGTCATTCGTGCCATCAAAGCTATGGATGAGGCAGATGTATGCTTGTTATTATTGGATGCATCCAAGGGAATTACTGCCCAGGATTTGAATATATTTAGCCTTGCTGTCAAAAAAGGCAAAGGAATTGTTGTGCTTGTAAACAAATGGGACTTAATAGAGAAGGAAACGAATACGGCCCGTGATTATGAGAAACAATTAAAAGATAAACTAGCTCCATTTACTGATGTGCCGATCATTTTTATTTCTGTACTTGAGAAGACACGTATTATGAAAGCAATGGAGGTTGGTTTGGATGTATATGAAAATAAAACAAGGAAAGTTTCTACATCTAGCTTGAATGATATCATGCTGAAAGCAGTTGAAGCATACCATGCACCGGTAGTTCGTGGAAATCAAGTCAAAATTAAATACATAACGCAACTGCCAACCCAGGTACCATCATTTGCATTTTTTACAAATTATCCTGACGATATTAAAACACCTTATAGAAACTACCTCGAAAATCAATTGAGGGAGCATTTTAAATTTACAGGTGTACCCATTAGGATATTCTTCAGGAAAAAGTAAAGTATTGAAATGGTCTAGCGAATTTCATCGTTGACCTGAAAGAATATAAAGAAAAGGGCGGCAAATTTGCCGCCC
>JANPHE010000267.1:0-8043 GCA_031424295.1 Segetibacter sp.
TACAACATCATTTATGTAGATGGTGCAACCGGGGTTAGTTATGCTAAGCGATTCAATGTGACAGCAGTTACCCGAGACAAAGAGTATGATCTCACAAAAGGCAGCGATAAAAGTCGTATTCATTATTTCTCAGCCAATCACAATGGAGAAGCCGAAGTTTTAAAAATTATTCTAAGCCCTAACAGTACGGCGAAGAAGAAGGAGTTTGATTATTACTTTGAAGAGTTAGACATCAAGGGACGTGGCAGCATGGGTAATCAAGTGTCTAAATATTCCATTAAAACTGTAAAGTTTAAAGAAGCCGGTCGTAGCACCCTTACCGGAAGAAAGCTTTGGTTTGATAGCAAGTTTGGTCGCCTCAACAATGAAGAAAAAGGGGAGTATTTGGGCACATTTGAAGAAGAAAAGTTATTGGTGATATTTGATGATGGGAACTATGAATTGACGGATACTGAATTAACTCAACGATTTGATGCAGATAAAATATTGCTGATTGAGAGGTTTAATCCTGAGAAAGCAATAACAGCCGTTTATTTGGATGAAGAAAAGAAACAGTACAACATTAAGCGTTTTTATATAGAAACTAGTTCCTTAAAAACGAAGTTTTTGTTCATTAAAGAGGGCAAGGGCAATCGTTTGGAAGCTGTAACAACTGACGAAGAACCAACTTTGATTATTCACAGCAAGGCTGGCAATCAAAAGATACCGATTGCAGGGTTTGTTGAAATAATGGGATGGAAAGCTATTGGCAATAAACTAACCGCCTGGAGTAAAGATGTAGAAATTGACTGGGAATCTAAAACTACCGAAGACGATGGGCAAGGCAAGTTGTTTTAGTGGAATAAAGGAAGGTTTGAATAAAAATGTTGAATAGAATTTTAGTTGGGTGTAAATGTTTTTATCCAGAACAATTTTATTCCTATTCATTAAGCTAAACTTATTCAACTGCCAGTATCCTTCATTTATTATAACTTAATAAATTTTCTACCAAACGCTTTATCTTTCACATTTTGTATGTAATACAAGCCTGCAAGTAAATTATCTATTTTGATTGATAATAAATTGAACCCCTTTTTAAGATCGTAAATCATTTCCTTTACTTTTTGCCCTGACGGATTTATAATTGTTAGTGTTCTTTTCTCAGTAGCATAGCTTGTAATTTCCAGGTTTAATATGTTTTTTGTAGGGTTTGGAAACAAAGCCATTTGACGCGGCTGTGGTTCTGCCTTAATAGAAAATGTATTGCTGTAATTTAATTTTCCATCAATATCTATGCAACGGATTCTATAATAGGCATTGATTGAAATTTTATTGTCTTTGTTATCAATAGTTTTATAAACATTGTTTCCGAAGCCTATTGCAGGAATTTTTTTTATGTCTTCAAATGAAGCTCCATCCAGGCTTTTTTCTACTACCATCCATTTGCAATTGATCTCATTTATTGTATTCCATTCTAAACTAACCATTCCATTAATTAGAACTCCCTTTACAGTTATTTTCTTTACCGGAAATGGATTGAGTGAAACACAAACAGTATCATTGGCAAATGAACCACAATCAGGATTGGTATACCATGCATAAGCATTATAACATCCCGTCTGTTGTGCAGTTATAGTTAAAGAGTCGCTGTTAGGTATAGGGCTGCCATTAAAAAACCATTGCCTGTGCGATCCATAATAATAGGTTAAAGCGTTGTCTATCTTAGTGATTGTTCCCCTTTGAGGAGTGCTTGCCCCAATTATATTGAGTGTATCGCCGGTAATGCAAAAGTTACTATCGGCTTGTATTAAACGATATTGATTGGTAGCGAATAAAAACACCTCATGAAAAATGGTATCACGAAGCAATCCTATTATTTGTTGATTGGTATATAAATAAGCAAAAGATGCTGTTGGTGCAAGGTGAGCCAAAATATTTACGGTATCGCCTGCGCAGAAACTTGTATCAGATCCTACAATAGATAGTTTAGGTTCAATAGAAGGCGCAATAGGTTCTGCGGCTGCCGGTTTACAAGTGGTATAACTAATGCCGTTTTGATCTGTACAAGTAAGTGATACAGAAAAAGCAGTATCCGGAATAAATGAAATATCCTGCGTATTTTGACCGGTTGACCACTGATAAGAAGCCATACCCGGTTCGCCAAACAACGTAACCAACGCACCCTTGCAAAACACTGACTTATTCAAAACAGGCGAAGTATTAAAGCCGGTTACTTTTTTTAATGGGTAATTAGAATATGGTTTTGCTTTTATCAAAATGAGTTGGCTTATAGTGTCTGTACCTCCGTAGCCTGCGGCAAACAATGTTACCCTATAAATACCTGTTTGAGTAAATTGAAAATTAACCGAATCTCCGTAATTATCTATTTTTCCATCCCCATCAAAATCCCATTGGGCGCCTAGTGCATTAATGCTCGTGCTTTTAAAATCATACCCTTTAAAACAGTTTTCGTTAAAAGTAAATGATGCAGTAGGAGTGAGGCCTCCCGGGTTGGACCCACAACCATTGGATGCCAACAATTGATTTCTGAAAAGCGGAATTGAATTTTTCATTCTATTCGCTTGCCCTAGGGTAAATGATAACATACAAGTAGTATAATCCATGTAATTGGGTAAGTCATTTACATTCGTTATAAACGGGCTTGTACCGGTGGTGTCATTTGTGTCTGTATTGCATGAATTGCCCTGACAAGTGCCATTGGAAGTTGCATCCGGAGGCGTATCGCATACAAGGTCTCCATCCAGTTGGCAATTATTATTGATACAACCACCATTGAAGGTGTGCAACAATCCAAAGTAGTGACCAATTTCGTGTGAAAGAATTTCTGCATTGAAGAAATTGTATTGCATTACAACGCCATCGAAATTCGTACCTGCCCAATTGGGAAATGAAGAATAGCCAATTACCCCATCAAATGAGGAAATGCTTCTTACCACCCAAATGTTCAAGTATAGTTTTGGCTCCCATCGGTTCACATTCTTCAGGTTTACGTCCTCAGCAAAATTGTTGTAGGTAATATTGGTATAAGACGAAACATCACGTGTAATTCCATTGGTGGCATTGCCAAACGGATCTACCGATGCTCTGCAGAATTGAATGCCAATATTGGTTCCGGTAGTTTGATTAAACGGGGCTGCATTTTGGAATCGAAGATTTAGTTGGTTTATGACATTGACTACTTGCGTATCTGCAATGTTTTCAACGCCGTTCTGATGTACTATGTGAATTACAACTGGAATAGTGACTGTATTATGGGGTCTGTTGCCAATCCTTATTTGGTTTATTTCACTATTGTAGAGCAGCTCATTTACCTGCTGTTCGGTCTTGTTGCCAACTATTTTATTCAAAGCCATTTTATTTCTTGTACCATCAAATCCGCAAAAATTAGTTTGAGATGTAGAAATATGGAAACTAAAAATAGCTATAAAAAAAAGAAGAACTATTCTCATAAGTTTGGTAATGTTATCATTTCCTTCTATTGATACAAGATGCAGGTTTATTGCTGTATTTAGCAATTAAAATTTCTTTTTTGTGCTTTAAGGTACTATTTATTGGCAGATAATTTAAATGAAGTGTGGTGCTTGTTTATTACCAGGTAATGTAAGCAATCAAATAATGAACCGCATCAATAATCATGAATTATGCTGACTTTTCTTTTCTGCTAAACCACCAATACAAAGGCAATCCCATTGCTGTCAATGCCAATCCAAAAATGGAGTTAATGACTTGCGTTTTTCCAATCAAAAAATTATTGACATCGTTGTAAATGGTGATGACTGTATATAAAGTTGCAAATGCAATAAATAGTATTGGCAAAATAGGGTAGCCCTTCATTCTAAAAGAAGTTTCATCTGTTGGCACCTTCTTTCTAAAAATAAAAATGCCGTATGCAGCAAAGCCATAAAAAATCCATGTCATAAAAACAAACATATCCATCAGCATATCAAAAGAGCCAAGCAATACCAGGCAGCAACACCAGGCACCTTGCAACCAAAGGGCATTTACCGGGGTATTGCTTTTCTTATCAACTTTACCTGTCCAGGAGAAAAATTTCTTTTCTTCACCCATCGCATAGATCACCCTTGCACAAGGCATGATGTTTCCGTTTGTACTTCCGGCGGTAGAAATCATTACTAATAAAGCAACGAAAGCTGCACCCATTCCGCCCATTACTTTTGTCATTACTTCTGACGCTAGTAAAGGGGATTGCTTCAATTGATCTATCGGTAAAATATAAAAGTATGCCTCAGTTGTAAGTACATAAACCAATATGCAAATGCCCAATCCTAACAATAACCCCCGGGGAATATTTTTCTTTGGCTCTTTTATTTCACCTGCTATAAAACCAAGGTTATTCCAACCATCATAAGCTGCTAAAGCACCGGTAGTGGCTGCAACAAAGGAGGTGAAAACGACCCAATAAGATGGATCAAAATCAACCGATGTTTTTACCAAATTGATTGGGTGGCCTTCTCCGGAGAAAAAAGCAGCACCAACCAGTACCAATAAGGCTCCTAGCTTGAGTGCTGTGAAAAGTACCTGCACTGCACCCGCCGCTTTCAGGCTTTTGGCATTTATTAAGGTGACCAGCAGAATAAGTACAATCGCCAGCGATTTTACACCAAAATTTTCCAATGGATAAAACCTGCCAATAAATGGAATTGAAAGCGAAAAAGCATGTTCAATACTATTGGGAAAATGGGGTATTTCAATAAAATATCCGGTGTATTGTGCAAAGATGAAAGCAATGCCTGCAATAGAAGCTGTGTTGATGACTATAAACCCCGCCCATCCATATAACCACGCTAAAAAGTCGCCATACAAAAACCGAAAATAAACATATTGCCCACCGGTTTTTGGAAAAGCAGAACCAATCTCAGCATTGATCATGCCGCCAAAAATAGAAACCACGCCTGCTACAATCCACACCAATAGCAAAAGCAACGGCGAACCCAACTGACCGGCCATAGTAGCAGGCTTCATGAAAATACTACTACCAATCACGGTACCTACTACAATAGATACCGATGCCCATAGCCCTAAGTTTGGTTTTAACTGTGCCAGTTTTTTTGTTTTTATTGTTTTGTTTTTGATAACAAAGTGCTCATGGATTGTGATGATTTGTGCCCAACTTTAAATAACATGAGAAGATTTCAAAAAATAAAAAACAGTGTTGATTTTATCAATGATTTTATTGATTCATGAACTCCGCAATTATGCGATGAAAGTGGTGTGTTCCTTGTTCTCTTTTTACCGAATACCTTCCGTGTTTATAAAACCTCGACCGAATACCAACCTGTACTTGTTCTACAATTTCTTCATCTTCCAGCTCAACCTTATCCAGTTCAGCGCCTGCCCCTTTGCCCAGTTTTGTTTCATCCCAAACGTAAGAATAAAACATTACCCTGCTTTGACTGATGGATACCGGTTCTACCACATTGACCGATAATCCCCAGGGATAAAAATTGAACATCAAATTGGGGAATACCCAAAAGTAATACGCTGCTATGTTCTTTCCATAGTCCGGTGAATCCGGTGGAAGATCGAAACAGTCCTCACCCGTCTTTGCCATCCCAACCTGCAGGTTGGAATAAGGAAAAAACAGTTCTGTTGCATAGTCTCCAAAATCAATGACGTTGTTGAGGCTGGGATGAACAAAGGGAATATGAAAACCCTCCAGGTAATTTTCGCAATAAAGTGCCCAATGCGCATTTACTTGAAAAGATCGGGTTCTGCCAGGGTCAAATACAAACTTATTAATCGGCATCCAACTTACTCTGTCCATCATATCTTTTAAAAATATTTCAGGTGGCGTTTGTTGGCCTAAGGAAGTAAACAGCCAATTGCCCCATTCAAACAGCGGCAGCTGATGCAGGTTGTCTTCAGCAGCTGGAAAATTCTCTACTTCTTTAAACTCCGGCATTGATAGAAATTGCCCATCCAATTGAAACATTCTACCATGATACCTGCAACGCAGGTGGGGCTGTTTGCAAGGGTTTTCTGCAATAATATTCCCACGATGGGTACAAACATTCGACAGCAGGGATATTTTGTCTTCTTTGTCTCTTGTAAGCACCAGGGGTTCATTCAGGTACCCCTTCAATAAAGTAAAAGGATGTATTGCTTCCTTTTGTTTTACCAGTCCAACATGCCCTATAAACTGCCATGAAACCGCAAAAATTTTCTCTTTGCATTGTTCAAAAATGACAGGATCATTATAAAACGAAGTGGCTAATGTTTTGGCTTTGGCAATAGAGGGATCTACGAAAAAGTTGTGCATTTTAGTTTAGATTTCAATTCTAAGGTAGATATTACAATGGAAAAGTAGCCGTTTATGTTTTTGTGGTATATGAATTTCTAATTGATAAAAATCGAAGGACCAAAATTTCTGTTTTTTGCTGAAAGAATGAGTAAACGATGTAAAACGACTATTTTTTTCGATTCAAATAGATGGAAACGATGGCAGTTAGATAATGGTTTGTAAATTCGCCATCTTCTTAAACAATAATATAAATACTAAAACCTAAATCAAATGGATGCTGCTATCCTTCAAAAGGTAAATGAATGGTTGAATGGACATTACGATCAGGCAACCAAAGATGAAATAATCCAAATGCAAAATGCCGGTGGTGAAGAACTGGCAGAGTCTTTTTACCGGAACCTGGAGTTTGGAACAGGTGGACTGCGCGGTATAATGGGCGTAGGTACCAACCGCATGAATAAATATACGGTAGGCATGGCTACACAGGGCTTTGCCAACTACCTGAAAAAAGTACATGGTTCTGCAGAGATAAAGGTTGCCATAGCGCATGACTGCAGAAACAATAGCCGGTTTTTTGCTGAAACAACCGCCAATGTTTTTGCTGCCAACGGAATGAAAGTTTTTCTTTTTGAAGCCCTTCGGCCAACACCAGAGTTGTCTTTTACCATCCGGCATTTGGGTTGTCAGGCGGGTGTTGTTTGTACTGCATCGCACAATCCCAAGGAATACAATGGTTACAAAGCATATTGGAGCGATGGATCGCAATTGGTACCACCACACGATAAAAACGTGATTGCCGAAGTAGAAGCCATCACGGGGGTGGATGCTGTACAATGGAGTGGGGGCGAAGCCAATATTTCCATTCTTGGACAGGAAATGGACAATGCCTACATAGACATGGTCAAAGATTTGAGCATTTATCCGGATGTGATCACCAAGCAACATGATTTGAAAATTGTCTATACACCTATTCATGGTTCCGGCATTACACTGATGCCCGAGGTGCTCAAAAGATATGGCTTTACCAATGTTCACGTAGTAGAAGAACAAGCCACGCCGGATGGTAATTTCCCAACGGTAGTTTACCCCAATCCGGAAGAGAGTGAGGCGATGAGTATGGGTGTCAAAAAAGCCAAAGAACTGGATGCTGATATTTTGCTGGGAACAGATCCTGACAGCGATAGGGTAGGGATTGCCATTAAAAATACCAACGGAGAGTGGGTACTGATGAATGGCAATCAAACGGCCGTGCTTGCTTTTAATTATATGATAGAAGCCCGGAAAAAGAAGGGAATTGCACAACCGAACGACATGGTGATCAAAACCATCGTTACTACTGATTTGATAGATGAAATAGCTGCCAAAAACGAAGTGGCATGTTACAATGTACTGACCGGCTTTAAGTGGATAGCAGAAAAGATGAGGGAAATTGGGGATAAGGAAAACTACATCATCGGTGGCGAAGAAAGCTATGGCTTGATGATTGGCGACAAAATAAGAGACAAGGACGCCATATCTGCAGTTGCTATTTTATGTGAAATGGCTGCTTATGAAAAGAATGAAGGCCGAAGCCTTTTTGCCAAGTTGGTTGATATCTATGTTCAATATGGCTTCTATAAGGAATCCTTACTTTCTATAACAAAGAAAGGGATGCGCGGTGCAGAGGAAATAGCTGAAATGATGAAAGGCTATCGTGACAATCCTCCTTCAACCATCAATGGTTCTGCGGTTGTTCAGTTGTTGGATTATGAAATGAAGACTGGAAAAAACCTTCAAACAGG
>JANPHE010000268.1:0-7272 GCA_031424295.1 Segetibacter sp.
CTTCATAAAAAAACAGGTTAGATGAAAAATCCCTCCCATTTTGAGGGAAGGATCACTTATAAAGTTTAAAGATAGGTTATTTTATACTTTTAAACAAGCGGTTCCAACGAGGACCTTTGTTCCAGCTAAACCAAATCAGGGATGCTTTGCCAACGATATTTGTTTCTGGTACAAATCCCCAATAGCGGCTGTCCTGGCTTCTATGCCTGTTATCTCCCATCATCCAATAATAATTCCACTTGCAAGTATAGCTTGTAGTTTCTTTTCCGTTGATGATAAATTTGCCGTTGATTTCTTCTAAAGTATTACCCTCATAAGTAGTTATGAGCCTTCTATAAATATCTATGTTATCGGCAGTAAGTGTTATTGTACTTCCTTTTGCAGGCACGTAAAGCGGTCCGAAATTATCAACATTCCAAAGTATTTTAGGGCTGTAAGGAAAAGTTGAGCCCGGCATATTGGAATAAGCGAAGTCAATACTAACAAAATTCGGCTGCTTTTTTACTATTTCAGCTTCATTAGGGGTCATATTGATAACATAAGTATTTGCTTTCCCCTGGTATGCGTATATAGCATCTTCAGGGTTGTCAAGATTAATTCCCAATTCTTTTGATAGAAATTCTTCATCAAAAGGTTGACCATTGGTTTCAACCAGGTATTCCGTTTGAGAAGCTTCTGGTATAGGAGCAGGCTTGCCGTTTATATACAACCGACTGTCTTTAATAAACACGGTATCACCTCCAACTGCGACACATCGTTTTATGTAATTATCCGTTTTGTCTATAGGGTGAACTATGATTGGATATTCGGCCATTAGTAATTCTCTGTTACCTTTATAGGCATCCCGCAATACATCATAATAAGGCCTTTTTGATCCAAAATCAGCAAGATTGATAATGGTATCGCCTGCCGGAAAATTGAATACTACTACATCATACCTTTTTACATCAGTAAAACCAGGAATTCTTGTATATGGAATCTGTATTAGTTTAGTGTAAGAAGGAGTGGTAGTACTAAAAGGCATTGTATTGTGAACAAATGGGAATGACAACGGCGTTTGAGGAATTCTTGGACCATAACTCATTTTGTTCACGAACAAAAAGTCGTTGATCAATAGCGTTTTTTCCATACTTCCCGTTGGGATAGTATATGCTTCAAATACAAAAGTTCTGATAATGGTAGCTGCGACTACAGCAAAAACAGCGGCATCAATCCATTCTCTGGCAGCACCCTTGTCATACCGTTTTACAGCATCATGTCCTATGTATCTAACGTCTTTGGAAAAACCAAGGTAGGGGAAATAAACAAATGGAAAGAATACGGTAGCGAAATGCTGAATAACATTGAATTTTCCGAAATGCATTACAAAAATGATCCAAATCCAAAGCGTAACGAACTGACCTGCAATAGGAATTAGTTGAATCCAAAACCATATTTTTCTGATATTTGTTTTGTTGACGATGATCCAGGTATTATAAAATGGAACAAACGCCTTCCATGGCTCAATACCGGCTTTTTTAAACATTCCATACAAGCCAATGTGAGAACCGATAATGTAAATTGCAAAAATAATCCAACCCATAAGTTTATTTTGAGGTCGACAAATGTACCATTATAATTAATTGTCCAATTACCGACTGTATAATACTTTGCTAAAGAAAAACAAAAACGTTCATTTAGTAGAAAGTGTTAAGCAGTTATTATCTGTAATTTTATAATTGATATTATCTTTATGCTGCTTATGAATCAATTTAGTATTAGAGACATTGAAAACCTTACCTCAATTAAAGCCCACACCTGGAGAATTTGGGAGCAACGCTATGGTATTGGTGGCAAACAACGGAAAGAAAGCAACCATAGAATTTATAGCAATGATGACCTAAAGGAAATTTTGAGAATTTCATTCTTATATCATGCAGGATATAAAATATCGAAAATAGCAGCTCTTTCAGAATCTGAAATATTGAGTTTTACTTTATCTAAAGGAAATTATAAAAATGAATATGAGTATTACATTGTTCGTCTTTTGGAAGCAGCAATAGACATGGATGAAAGTAGGTTTAATGAAAAACTGCAAAAAATATGGAAACGAATAGGACCGGAAGAGACAATCGTACAGGTTATTTATCCATTTCAGGAAAGGGTTGGTGTATTATGGGTTACAAGTCATTTAATTCCTGCACAGGAACATTTTACCAGTAACCTTATCCGCCTTCAATTGTGTGTAGCTATAGATAAGTTGCCTATTGTAAAGGATAATTCAAGAGGTAGCGTTTTACTATACACTCCCTTAAATGAACATCATGAACTTCCGCTTCTGTTGATGCACTACCTGCTGAAGAAAAATGAGTATAAAGTAATTTATTTAGGCAGCAATGTATCTGAAGATGCGTTAAGTTTTTACTGTCAGCATTCGCCTGATAGACCTTCTCATGTACTATTTTATCTTTTGACAAATATGAATGAAATGAAGCCACAGGAATATTTGCAAACTTTATGCGATAGATTGTCTGATAAAAAAGTAGTAATGGCTGGTCCGCTTGTAAAGCTTATCAATGCAAAGCCTCAGAATGCAATCCTGCTGCACTCCCTTCAAGAAACAATTGATTTCTGTAAAGCCTAAATCCAGCATTAATTTTTAGAAAATGAACTATCAAACCATTGGCAAATCAGGTTTGTCCGTAAGTAAAATTGGGTTTGGCTGCATGTCATTAATGCAAGATCAAAAAGAAAATGAGCGGATTATCCATCACGCAATAGCCAACGGAATTAATTATTTTGATACCGCAGATATTTACAATGATGGAATGAATGAAGCAAATGTTGGTATTGCCTTAAAACAATGCAGGCAAAAGGTATTGTTGGCTACAAAAGTAGGAAACGAGCCCAAACCTGGTGGCGGATGGAAGTGGAATGCTTCTAAAACCTATATTTTAGGGGCGGTTGATCAAAGCCTTAAGCGGTTGAAGACTGACTATATCGATATTTACCAATTACATGGGGGCACCATAGAGGACCAGATTGATGAAACCATTGAAGCATTTGAATGGTTGCAGCAGCAAGGCAAAATAAGGTATTACGGTATATCTTCCATAAGGCCCAATGTGATCAACGAGTATGTGAAAAAGTCTCAAATGGTAAGCACAATGATGCAGTATAGCTTACTTGACAGACGGCCTGAAGAAAATTGTTTGCCGTTGCTTAAAAAAAATGAAATAGGGGTATTGGCCCGTGGAAGCATAGCTGGTGGATTGTTGGTAAATAAGCATGCAAAATCGTATCTTGGGTATGGTGAAGAAGAAGTAAAGAAAGCTGCTGAAGCCATCAAAAGTATTTCAGGAAGGGAACGGACACCGGCCCAAACTGCCATTGGGTTTGTTTTGGCAAACAATGCTATTACTTCAGCCATAGTCGGAATAAGGACTTATGCTCAGGTGGAGGAAATGATAAGTTTGTTTCAAACACCATTGCTGACAAATGAAGAGATGCAAATGCTAAGTTTTGTGTTAGATCCCAATAAATATACCCAACACTTATAGCATGGTCTTTACTTCTTTAGCGATCGGATCATTTCTCCGTAATGCATTTTTCTGGAACAGGCAGTTACTGCCTGAGCTATTCTATTTGCTTTGGTTGCCTCTGTCTTAGCACTTTCAATCCAGTTGCTATAGTATTTTCTATGAGAGGGGGGAAGTTGGTTGAAATACAATAGTGCTGTTGGTTCGTCTTCCAGACAGGTGATGAGTTCCGGGCAGATAATAATTGGGTTTTGATCTAATTCCATTTGAACGGAAAGTACTGCACCCAACGCTTTTCCCAATTTTTTTCTGAGCTCACTTTTTAAAGCCATAATAAAGTCGCCGCCACCCATTGGTACAAGGCTAATACCTTCAAAAGCAATGTGGTCAAGAAAGCCTTTAGTCATGAAAGCTTTTTTATTGCCCGGTATTAATTGCTGAGCTATTTTTTCAGGGATGTCAATATAAGTCCAACCCGTTTTTTCGCCATTCTGATCAAATTTTTTAATAACGGCATTAAATTGAATGGGCATGTTGCTACCATTTTATTTTCAGTAAATTATTTCGCTGATCAATATCCGCCAACCTTTGCGTAGGATCAATCTCAACTGCTGATATGTCGAAAATTTTTCGGGCAGTGGAAATAATATAAGTAGGATCAACCCATTTCCACTCTTTGTATAATTTAGTGGAATTGCCATTTTCAATTGGTTTGCTTCCGTACATCACATCCAATGGTATATAATGAAGTTCCTTTGTTCCGTCTTTAAAAGTAAGCTGAACATCAACAGGCATCGGCATTTCGCCTAATCGCCTTATTCTAACATTTGTTGTTCCATCGGCTTCCCACAAACTATCTACCGAAAAATTGATCGTCTTGTTGGTATTCAACCAATAATCTTTGTACCAATCTAGCTTTAGCCCGCTTACTTTTTCTGCTACTCTTACAAAGTCATTGGGATTTGGATGCTTAAATTTCCATTGCCGATAATATTCCAGCATGATTAGATTTCTAATACTGTCGCTCACAATGTAACCAAGCTGGGTAAGAAAAATGGACCCCTTTGAATAAGCATTGGTGCTATAAGCATAGTTAGTTGTATAATAATCTGACGGTGTTGACATGGCTTCCGCGAACCCGCTTTTTATCAATGCATAATAGCTTTTGTAGCTATCTGCCTGCCTCAAGGGAAATTTTGTATATCTATCTGCCTGCTGTTTGGAATTGGCTACTTTGGCTGCATCGCTAATATAGGGTGATTGATTTGCCCAAGTATTAAGATAATAATCTATTGCCTCCGCATCTGCAAAATCTGTAAATCCCTCGTCGAGCCAGGGATATAAATATTCATTGGTTCCCATCAATTGTTGGTACCAACTATGCATCCATTCATGAAAGACGGTACCCAGCCCCGGACCCTTAACCAAAGTTGCCATTGCATATTCCATGCCTCCATCGCCTCCTTGTATAAAAGAATACTGGGGCCAAGGATATTTCCCAAATCGTTTTTCAATAAATGGAAGTGCTTTTTCGGCTGCCCACAACACATTTTGCCAGGCACTGTCGGTAGACGCATCTTTCTTAAGATAATAAACATTAAGTGTAAGATCCGATCTCACCTTTTTTGATAAATGCACATAATTAGGATCAGCTGCCCATACAAAGTCATGGATATTTTTACCTGAGAATCGCCATATATTCTTAGTATCTCCGGTCTGTTTTTGTTGAACACCTGTTGCTGCTAACATGTAAGAACTGTCAATATCTATTTTTACATCAAAATCTCCCCAAGCGCCGTAAAACTCTCTGGCAATATATGGATTGATATTCCAGCCTGTGTAATCATACTCTGCTAACTTTGGATACCATTGACTCATACTATATCGAACGCCTTCTTTGTTGTCTCTTCCGCTGCGCCTAATCTGTAAGGGTACCTGTGCTTCGAATAATACACTGATAAACGCTTTACTCTTTGGCAATATTGGCTTGTTCAGAATAACTTCCAGTATTGTTTCATGATCTTTTAATGATTGTTTTATACCATTAACAATTACTGCATTTACTTTTTGAATGCCAATTTCATTTGGTTGGAGATTAGCAATTCTGTCTTTTACCCTGGAATCCCAATCTTTTACATCTTTGCCTTCTTTGTCCTGCCGCAAAACGATATTGCCGTGCAACCGGCTATTGATGTCCATACTACTGTTTGGTTGAAATGCATTCCAATAAGTATGAAAAAATATTCTGGTTAGGGTATCAGGAGAATTGTTGAAGTACGTAATGTTTTCTTTTCCGGAAAATCGGTTGGTAGCTACGTCCATCTTGACATCTATATTGTAAGCAATTCGCTGCTGCCATCTGTCGGCCTGAGCATATATCCCTGATCCAAATGCCATAAAAATAGATGCTGTCAATAATTTTTTCATTTTATATGTACGCTTGTTTTTCTTATTTTATTCTATTCACTTTCGTTGTAAAATGATGCCTGTTGTGTTTTTGATTTTGAATGCGGGCAACCTTCTACCACAATCACAATTTCGCCCTTTACATTTTTTTGACTGAAGTATTCGCTAACTTCTTGCAGGCTTCCTCTTTTTGTTTCTTCAAACATTTTGGTCAACTCTCTGCTTACGCTGCATTGCCTTTCTGAACCAAACCATGTAATAAATTCTTGCAATGTTTTTACCAACCTCATTGGACTTTCATAAAAAACCATGGTTCGTTCTTCCAATGCCAATAGTTTCATCATGGTCTGCCTTCCTTTTTTTAGAGGAAGGAAACCTTCAAAAGTAAACCGAGAAATGGGTAATCCACTGTTGACCAATGCCGGTACAAAAGCAGTAGCACCTGGTAAGGTTTCTACCCGAATATTGTTTTTTGCACATTCCCTTACCAGTAAATAGGCGGGGTCTGAAATGCCCGGAGTTCCTGCATCTGTTATGAGGGCAAAGGTTTTGCCGGTCAATAATTGATCGGCTATGTGCTGGACAATTTTATGCTCATTGTGTTGGTGGTAAGGTGAAATAGGTTTGGAAATTTTGTAATGCTGCAGCAATTTGCCCGATGTCCGGGTATCTTCTGCCAATATCACATCCACGGTTTTTAGTACTTCCAAAGAGCGAAGTGTGATATCTTGCAGATTACCAAGTGGAGTAGGTACAATGTATAGCATGGTTCAAAGTAAAGATTTGCTCCGCAAAAATGATTAGCTATTTTTTATTTATAACAGTTGGTTTGGTAAATCTGCACCGACCATGATTAATTTAAGCTTAAAAAACGTTCACTTTTCTCATTTAAATAATTTAGAGTTCGGATTTATCATTATTTTTATATTGAATTTATAATTAGCATGAAAAAGCTTTTACTTCTTACCATTACGTTTGTTTGTTATCAAACCTCAATGGCTCAATGTAATAAAGTAACTAACCTGAAGTTGACTTACTTAACAAATATCAATTCTTTTGCCAAAGCAGTTTTTTCCTGGCAACCTCCATTATCGGGAAATACACCGGTTGGATACCAATGGCAAGCCCGAACGTCCGGTCTGCCATTTTCTGGACCTGTAGGAGTAATAAAAAGCGGCAACGATACAGCATTAAGTGCAAATATTGTAGTTGGAAACGGGCTTAGTTACACTTTTTATGTTAGGAGTTCTTGTGGATCAGGAAACAATAGTGCTTTGGATAGCTTGAAAGTAACACAATGTACATTCGACCCTCCTTATTTGATTGATTTTAGCAATGGTTTGCATCC
>JANPHE010000269.1:0-7950 GCA_031424295.1 Segetibacter sp.
GTTCATGATATTTACCATTTACGAAAACGATGAAAAAATATTTGATGCATTAGCCGCAGGAGCGAATGGTTATTTGCTAAAGAAAACGCCACCTGAAAAAATAATTGAGGCCATCAAGGAATTATATAATGGTGGCAGCCCCATGAGTATGCCCATTGCCCGAAAAGTGATCAATCATTTTAAAGCAGCAAAAAACCCCGGACACGATAGCCTGACGAATAAAGAAAACGAAATCCTTATCTTGTTGTCAAAAGGTTTTTTGTACAAAGAGATTGCGGCCAAGCTTTCCATTTCTGTGGGTACTGTAACACAGCACATCCATAATATTTATGACAAGCTACACGTAAGCAACAAGACTGAGGCGATTAATAAACTAAACTGTAAATAAAAATGCGTTGCAACAGCAGTACTGCTTTCTTCTTTATTGCTGTTCTGCTCTTTTTGTTTTTATCCGAAAAACCTTCTGCGCAATCAACACTCAAGCCGTTTTATAATTTCAAAACATATACTACTGAACATGGGTTGCTGAGTAACAATGTAAATTGCGTTCATAAAGATACAAGAGGGTTTTTGTGGATAGGCACAGACAGAGGTGTTCAACGGTTCAACGGTTCTTCATTCCTAACATTCCGGCATTTGAATGCAGACAGCAACACAATAGCCAATGAGAATGTTATGTCTATTACCGAAGACAAGCAGCACGATATATGGATCGCTACAAGAGGCGGCATTACAAAATTCAGTTACAGCAATGGCGGACTTACTAATTATCGTAATGGATATAAAAATGGTCAGCTATTGGGTCTGGGACTTGTATTTTGTTTTTTTGAAGATAGTAAAGGAAGGAAGTGGATAGGAACGGTTGATGCAGGGCTTTATTTATTTGACAAAGCAAAGCAACAATTTATAAATTTTTCCCCTGCACCTTATCTTGGTATGAAGAAGGACAGGTTTCAGTACGTAGGGGCAATACAAGAAAGTCAAAAACAGGAAATAATATTTTCTGTAACAAATGGTTTTGTAATAATAGATAAGGAAGGAAAACAGGAATATATAACAGTACCGGTACCTACTGATAAAAAAATTGTGTACCTGCCTTGTGGGTTACTACCACTTTTGAAAGAATACCCTGATGAAATTTGGATAACCAGTTTATTCAATGGGATTTTTAAATACGATAGGGCAACACAAAAGTGGAAACATTATTATGACGAAAAGGAAGCAATAATAATGGGAAGAGTAATCAACTGGGGAAAGGATGATTGGATGTGTTGTTATAAATTTGGTGCTTATATTTTTAATCACCGTATAGGTGTTTTTACAAAAGCTTTCAACAATGATAAAATTGAACCTGTTTCAGAAATTTGCAGGGATAATTCCGGCATTATCTGGCTGGCATCAAACGGAAGTGGATTACACCTGTTGAATATTTCCAGTCAATTGTTTTCTTCCCGCCAATATATTCGCGGGTGGAATTTTGACAGGATAATTTATTGCGACAGCAGCCTGCACACCATCTACAGTGTTAATCCGGATAACACAAGTGGTATTATTTCTTTCAATAAAGCAACAAATAAAATCAGTAATAGTAATATTCCGGGTGCAGTTAAATTTCACAAAGTGATCAATAATTTTATCGCAGATCACAATATTCTTTATATGGCCAGGTGGGGAGGTATGTGTAAATACAATTTATCTACCTACAAGTTCGATTCTATTGTTTATAAATACGGGTCTTTTAATTCACAGCAGGATAATTTTTTTGATGTATGTAGATCTCCTGCTAAAATTTATTTTGCTGGTGGCGGCAGTGAAAGCCCCTATATGTATGATAAGGCCACACATATGGTTAAAGGCCTGGCTTTACTTCCTTCGAGATATACTGCTAAAAAATATTTCAGTAACAGTCTGTGTTTTAACAACGGCAATCTGTATACTGGAATAAGTTATGGAGACAGCATTTTTTGCTACAATGAAGCATCAGGTAAAAAATTCTCTATCGCTGTACCTGCAGCGTATATGAAAGGCAACCCGGATATGATTCAAAGTTTATGCGTTGATAAAAATCAAAACCTGTGGTGCGGAACAGGTGTAAACGGAATATATGTTTACAGTATTCCTTCAAAAAAATGGATAAAACATATCAGCCAACAGGAGGGCAGTTTTTTTTCATCTGCATCGCAATTGCTTTGTGATGAGGATGGCAATGTATGGTGCAACGGTTCGGCAGGCTTGTATCTTTTTAACCCTAATAATTTTCTTTTTAAAAACTTTACCGGAAGCGATGGGCTCGCAGCTGAAATGAGTGGAGGATACTTAACCTTGTTGCCTAATCACCAACTGGCGTATAACAATATCAAAGGAGATGATGTTTCTTTCGGCATTATCAATACCAAACCCGCTGATACTGCTGTACAAACCATTTCCATCAGCATTACTAATTTAAAAATATTGGGCAATATTTTTTTAGCCGATACTTTATTAGACAATGTACTGCAACTAACACTGCCGCCAAACCAAAATACTTTTTCTTTGAACTATGCAGGGGTGGACATTACGGAAGCAAAAAATGTATTGTACAGCTATATGCTTGAAGGCGCAGAAAAATTTTGGCATGAAGTGGGCGGTGAGCAAAATCTTTCCTACTTAAATTTAACGCCGGGCAGCTATGTGCTGCACATTAAATGCAAAAGCAGGAACGGAAAAATCGTAAGCAAAGAAAGGCTGCTGTATATCACGCTGCTTCCTGCATGGTACCAAACATGGTGGTTTAAAGTGCTGGTAATATTAGCCTGTTCTTTTGTGTTATTTATTGCCATCCGTTATTACCTGCGGCAACAACTAAAAAAACAACAGGTTATTTTAGAAAAAGAAAGGGCACTTACAGAAGAACGCAACCGCATAGCCGCCGACATGCATGACGACGTGGGGGCAGGTCTCAGCCGCATACGCTACATCACGGCTTCGCTCAAAAACCTGCAGGGCAATAATGAAGCAGAAATTGCTAAAATAGTTTCGCTAAGCGATGAGTCGGTTGAGAAGATGAACGAAATCATCTGGAGCCTCCACCAGGGCAGCCAGCAATTGGAAGAACTCCTCTCCTACACCCGCAGCCAATGTAGCGAAATGGTCAGCAATGCAGGTATGTCTTTCACCTTCGACCTGCCCGAAAACATCCCCACCCAAGCCCTCGACTGGAAGTATTGCCGCAACATATACCTGGTGGTTAAAGAAGCCGTCAACAACGCAATCAAGCATTCAGGTGCCACCCATATCACCATAACATGCGATATGACTGAACAACTCCACCTATCCATCACTGACAATGGCCGTGGATTCGACCCCAATACTATTAAAAACAATGGCAATGGTCTGCACAACTTTAAAAAGCGCATAGACGAACTTGGCGGCACCCAACAACTACATACCGCACCCGGCCATGGTACTGTATTGCAGTTGAATATTCCGCTGAAGCATCGTTCTGCTACCTAAGAAAAGTTAGAGATATAACACTTTGGTTCATCCCTAATTTTGTCCAAAACTATTCTACTATGATAAAGTCTGTAATTACGCTCACGCTGTTTTTTTGGTTATTTACAATAGATGTGGTCAGGTCGCAAATACCAACCAATGGTTTGATGCTTTGGTATCCTTTTTCAGGCAATGCAAAAGACAGCAGTGGCAATGGTAATGATGGCACGGCCAGCAATGTAACACTGGTCGCTGACAGATTTGGAAGCCCCAATAAAGCTTACAGGTTTTATGGGTTAAACAATGGTGGCCCTTCCACTATTGTTTCCAAAAAGAGGATTAGGATAGCAGGCAATGCACCCCGTTCGGTTTCTTTTTGGTTCAACTGGTATAGCGTCAGCACTCCTGAAGCACCCGGTTTATTAGGTTGGGGCAGTTTTAATGGTAAAGGTAAAGCCAACTGGTTTCATATAAAGCAAGACAGCTCGCTTGTAAAGCGAGGTCACAATCAGGACTTATACACCGGCCCCAATATTATTCATACACATCGGTGGTATCATGTGGTGTACACTTATAATGGTGCTGATGGCATTTTTTATGTCAACGGACAAGTAAAAGCCTTCCAAAATTTTAGGGCTGCCACCGATTCAACCGTGCTACAAATCGGTCATAGCACCGACCCTTACTTGACCCCTTTCGACTGGCCTGCATACTTTGATGGAGCTATTGATGGCATTAGGATTTACAACAGAGAATTAAACCCCGCCGAAGTGAATATTTTATATAACGAAGGAAATGTGATGCCCCTTCAGCTATTAAACTTTAGCTGTTCAAAAAATAATGAAGCAGTGCAGCTAATGTGGCAAACCACCCATGAAATGAATACCGATCATTTTTGTGTACAACGAAGCAGTAATGGCAAAACATTCAGCAACATCTTTAGCATAACTGCGAACAACAAAGTGGGTGTTCACAAGTATAACGCAAAAGACCTAAGCCCAGCTGAAGGCATCAACTATTACCGTTTGAAAATGGCAGACAAAGACGGCAAAACTACCTATAGCAGCATAGTAACCGCTTCTTTCGCCTATAGGCAAATGGCAAAAGCATTTCCCAATCCATGCAATGGCCATTTTAATTTACTACTCAACAGCGAAGCAATAGTCACTATTACATCGCAAAGCGGCACGCTCATAAAAAGTACTTTCCTCCATCCTGTCAATGGTCAATCTTTGCCATTTAATCTGCAACAACCACCAGGTATTTATTTAATAAAAATAACAACGAGCCATAGTGAGCAAGTAAGTAAACTGGTGATTGAGTAACTGAGAAAAACTCCGGGTTGCAATCCACCCACAAACGGCACAAAGCCACAGGCCAGAACACACAACTCTCCCTTAACTAAAAGAACCTCGGGTAGAGACGTGATAAATAGCGTCTCTACCCGCGGTTAATTTGCCAAAGGCGAAAAAAACTACATCGGATTCTTCATTTTTTATTTTCCATGCCTCCATTCCCCTAAGAAACCTTAGGGCAAAAGCCGTTTTCAAATCCTCCACTTTTGTTATGTAAAACAAACAATCATTTCCTCACACCAAAATGTACGATTATGAAAAAGTTAGTTATTCTTTTTGTGGTATCCATGTTCATGCTTAGTCAAAGCAATGCGCAAATATTAAGTATTGTGGACGGATTTACGGCAGTTCCAGCAAGACAAGGCCCTCCTGCCTTCCCATCAGGTTATCCAACTGTTGAAATCCCTTTTATCCACCCTTCTAATCCGGGTGAGTATTATTGTAACAAGTTTTGGAAAGTTGACCCTGCTACAGGAAAATTTGTGGAAGTACAATCTACTGGAATAGGTTATGAACCGAATCGTACTGGTACCATTTGGGCGGGTTATTGTGCTAATTGTACTGTTGCCGATGTGGGTCAACTTTATCGTGTAGTTACAAACGGTTGTATTAATGGTGGGCAGGATGGTTGTTTTAACCTTGATTCAACTATTACCCTAACAACCAATAACTGCACAAGCTCTACTGCCTGGTCGGCCTTTACTACCTGGGATCATTTTAAAACACCTATTACGACTACGGCAGGTTTTCAACTTGCCAGAAGCATACATTTGGATGCTGATTTTGTATGTCCGGGTTCATTAAATATAAATGCCGGCTGTGTTTTTACCATTGATGCCGGCAAAACTTTCACTTTTAACGGTAGTGGTGGCGGGGGAGTTTTTAGTAATAATGGATCAACTATCGAGCCTGTCGTCAATAATAATGGTACACTCAAAGGCAACAGTTATCTGGCTGGTGTCAGGTTTACCAATAACGGCACCATTGCACCCGGCAACGAAACGAGTAACAATTTAAGGGATAACTTTTTCAGATCGTTTACTGCTACCCCCAGTAGTGTTTTAGATATGCAAGTGGGGTCATCTTTTCTCTATATAGATCAAAATGACTGTATTGCAGTTGATGAATCATCAATTATTGATGGTACGCTCAACATTAGTTTTGTAAATGGATTTATACCCCGTGCAGGCGACAAGTACCGGGTGCTCAGGTCTAATAATTCAACCGCATCCTTTACCGGTAATTTTCAAACAGTCAATTTTCCACCGGGAGTTACCGGGCAAGTGTATTACAATACTACGTTTCCATTCATGGCCTATAATTCAGTTGTGTTAGTCATAACAAGCGCACCACTTTTGCCGGGTGGCGCCTTTAGTTTTAATGGTAATGGTTACAGCGGGATACCAACTAATAATTTCCCCTTTGGCAATAGCAATTATACAATTGAAACGTGGGTAAAAAGTTCAGAAGACGGGAACCGCAACATCATCATTTGGGGCAACCAATCGAACAACAATGCAAATGGTCTTGCTTTGCTACAAGGCAATAAAATAACCAATTACGGGTGGTTCAATGATTTAATAGTGGATGCTCCAACGGTAAACAATGGCAACTGGCACCACATAGCAGCCACTTTCGATGGCACCAACCGAAAAATATATATGGATGGTGTATTGCTGGGTTCAGATGCACCTACCGGACACAATACCTCATCTGGCACTACCGGCTACATAGGCGGACTCGACCCTAGTACTTGGATAATGAAAGGAAGCATAGATGAACTTAGAATCTTCAGCAGGGCGCTTACTCAAGGAGAAATTACTTCTACCATGAACTGCGAAATAACGGTAAATACAACAGGGCTTTCTGCTTATTACAAGTTCAATCAAGGCATTGCTTTTGAAAATAATACCACCATTACCGGGTTTACTGATGCAAGTCCTAATGGTAATAGTTCTTCATCTTTTAATGGCTATGCGCTTGATGGCACTACCTCCAACTTTGTTTTAGGCAAGTTTGCAAACGGCCACAGTTGCACACCATGTGTGCCGATTACTTATACGCACGCTGAAACCGATGCCACTTGCTATAAGTCTGCTACAGGCACTATAACCATTACACCTACCAGTGGTGTTGCACCCTATCAATATAAGCTCGCTTCATCTTTACCAACTATTATGTATGGTCCTTCCAACACCATCGCCGGATTGAAGAGAGGCACCTACAAAGTGTATATCATGGATGCCAACGGATGTGTTACGCTAACGCAAAGCATACTTATCAGAGAGCCACCTGCCATTACCGCCACAGCGGTAGCTATCGGTATATGCCACGACTCAACTGGCTCTATAACTGTTACTCCTGTTGTAGGAACGGCTCCTTTCTTATATAAAATTGGTACTACAGGCACGTTTGGAACATCCAATACTTTTAGCGGCCTCAAGGCAAACATTACTTACACAGTTACTATTAAAGATGCCCAAGGTTGTACTGGCCTTGCAAAAGCTTCGTTTGTTAATCCACCCGCTATAACTACTACTGTAACGCCAACTACTGTAAGCCCCTGCTCTTACAGTACCAATGGATCTATTACCATAAATCCAACAAGCGGTGTATCGCCTTTTGTATATAAGCTGAACTCAACAGGCACTTACGGATCATCCAATACCTTCAGCGGTTTGAAAGGAGCTACCTCTTACAAAGTGTATACGAAAGATGCCAATGGATGTGCAAAAATCGATACAGTAGTGCTTAACCCGCCACCTGCAGTTGTTGTCAGTTACACTCCCGTTGATCCAACCTGCACAAATGCAACAGGATCTATTACTTTAGGTGCATTACAAAGCCCCAATGCCACTTTCAAACTTAATCCGGGAAGCAGTGGTTATACTTCTCAATACATCTACAGTGGTCTTGCAGCAGGCACTTATGTCGGCTATGCCAAAAATACTAGTGGCTGCATTGGCCGTACTCCTACCATTATCTTGTCTCCTGCTACAGGATGCCGCAGTTCAATTACCGAAGGAAAAATGAAAATAACAAATGAAGGAGCAAGTAATGGGCTTACTATAAATCTGTCTCCAAACCCAAGCAGTAACATATTTAAGTTAACAACACACTCTGC